>JAJQCB010000265.1 GCA_021203005.1 Clostridiales bacterium
ATGAGAAAAGAATCCCTTATTTATGGGGATTTTGGAGTTTCGCAAATACCTAATATTTTTATTACTCGTAAGGAGTTCCGAGGCAGTATTGATATGCAGATTGAATCGGCGTATGCGTTTGTCCTGGAGCATATTGATATGGGCGCCAGATTTGAGGGGCTTGCCAGACAGGATATTTATGAACTGCCGATACGCACGATCAGGGAGATTATTACGAATGCCGTATGTCATCGCTCCTACCTTTCTCCGGGCAAAGTACAGGTGGCGCTTTATGATGATCGGCTGGAAGTGACTTCGCCGGGGATGTTGGACACAGAACTTACGATTGAGCAGATGAAAACGGGCTTGTCACGGCTTCGCAATCGTGGGATTGCGGAAGTTTTCGCATATATGCACATGATTGAAGGTTGGGGAAGCGGCATTCCGGATATGTTTATGGATGCAAAGCAGTACGGCCTTCCAGAGCCGACGCTGGAAGACAGAGGAAGTGATTTTCGTGTTAATCTGTATCGAAAGACGCTCGAAACTGATTTGTTTGGAGTTGTGAACCCGAAGGATATAGGGGATAATGGTGACAACTGGACAAGTAGTGAAAACGTTTATGACTCTCATACAGGTAATCCGGAAACGGATCTGGAAATCCGGAACAATCCGGAACTGCCGGATTAACGGAACAGGAAATAATTATTATAGAATATGTGCGTCAGGAGAATTATTGTACGGCAGTAAAGGCGGCGGAATTGTTAGGCTTATCAGACAGAAGAGCAAGAACCATTTTAAGTACACTTGTTAAGCAGAATGTTTTAATAAAAAGCGGCAAGGCAAGAAATACAGTTTATGTTGCAGGGGATAATTTTCCTGCCGTATAGGACATGCGTACTCATTGACACCAATGGTGCCATTTTAAAACCTTAAGGAATCATAACGTGGAGGAATCATAGATGGACGAATTTACCGAGAAGGACGATGCGCGGCAGGTCGTGAAGAACAAGCAGTTGCTGATGTCGTTAGTATGAGCTTGCCATGAAAGAGGGCGTTGAAGATGCAACATGAGTGTAAAATTACGGTACTGGAGACAAAGGTGTTCGCGGATTATCAGGAAAAGTACCTGGCCGATCCGCATTCGGGACCATGCCCATGTTTTCATGCAGGTGATACGTTCCTGTTAAAGAGAACGCCGGAGAGAGATGATTTCTATCACCTGATGGACGGGAAATTCTGTGGGGAAGCCTGGGACGCCATCAGTCGGTATGTCTACGCCGCTCTGCAGGGCGGCTCCATCATGCGAAACTGGACAAATGACGACAGAATGATGATTGCCTGTTGCAATGACGGCACGAGGCCGGTTATTTTCAAGATAGAAAGAATCGACATTCCGGAAACGGAAGAAGAAAAGGAATGGCTTGAGAAACAGAACTTTTCAAACAGTGTGGAAGACGCCTATACGGGTTGAGAATGACGCATTTGATTGAGATTGCCTCGCGCCGAATTTGCCAGCAACGTCTGGAAGCTGGAATCAAAAAGAACAAAAAGAGAAAAAACAGACGCCGATGAAAGGACATCCGGTATTTCTCGCCCAGCATGCCACGGCTACCTGTTGCAGAGGATGCCTTGAAAAATGGCACAGGATATCGAAAGGCTGCGCGATGACTATGGAGCAGCAGAATTATGTAGTAGGCGTGCTGATGGAGTGGATTGAACAGCAGATGAGACAGGAGTAGACGACAGGAAGCATTATGATGAGTAAAAATATTCTTTATCACTACACTGATTTTGCCGCATTGGACGGCATCTTGAGCAATTCAGAGCTTCGGCTGAATAACATTCTGAATATGAATGACGCGTCGGAGATGAGTCTGTTTATGAACGGACTGTGCAGGTCTGTCGCTGACCGGCTGCGGGCAGACGGCGACCGGGAAAGGGCGGACTGGACGGAGAAGATTTTCTCAGAAGAAAAGGAGCAGGAGTTTGTCTATTCGGCTTATGCCGCCTGCTTTTCCCGCTATCGGGATGACGCCGCTCAGTGGGAGCGCTACGCGAACCGCGGCAGAGGGGTGTGTATTGCGTTCCGCGAAGAGCTGCTGGACAGAATGGTTGTGGAGCCGCTGTCGCTGCAGACGGTTTTCTATCAGGATACCGTTGGGGAACATGCATTGGCAGGGACTTTGTATCGCCTGATCCGGCAGTGTGAAAGTCCGTTTCACATGACGCCGGAGATTCGCGAAACGCTGAATCACGCATGGGCCGCATCCGCCGCATTCAAGCATCCGTCATTTGCCAGTGAAAATGAAGTCCGCCTGGTGGTGTCCCCCTTTGAACATGGCTATTTTGATGTGCAGCCGCGTTACCATATCACGAATGAGCGCATAAAAAAGTATTACCCGGTGAATCTTGAGGAGCTCTGCGCGGCGATCGGCATGGGACTGGATGATGTGATTGCGGAACTGATTATAGGACCGGAGTCCACGCAGTCTGTTCCGATTTTGCAGGATTATCTGAATGACCTCGGATATAAGAGGATGGCGGAACTTGTTGTAAGATCCGCCTGCCCGTTGAGACAGAAGATTTAAGTGCGATGATATCATAGGTTGTTGTCAGACTCGTGGTGGCGGCTTATCAGGGTTTATGATATACTGGAAAAAGCAAGGGTTTAAGGAGGTATTTGAAAATGAAAGATTACAGCAGTATGTTACCGGAAGAAATATGGAAACTGATCCGTTCCGGGGAGATTGACTATCAGACTTCGGGTATGTGCGCGGGCTATGCGCAGGCGAATCTGGTCATCCTTCCCAAACGCTATGCGGACGATTTTAAGGAGTTTGCCAGGAAGAATCCGAAGCCCTGTCCGATTCTGGAGATCGTGGAGGGGACGCCGGATATTCACGCCATGGGAGAGGGCGCCAGTATCGTGACAGATCTTCCGCGGTACTATGTGTATCGGAACGGTGTCCGGACGGAGGAACTGACGGACGTCTCGTCTTACTGGAAAGAGGATTCGGTCGCATTTCTCATCGGATGCAGCTTTTCCTTTGAGGAGGCGCTGATGAGCGCCGGCATCGAGGTGCGCCATATCGCGATGGGGCGTAACGTGCCGATGTACAAGACCAATATCGCCTGCGAGGAGGCAGGTGTGTTCCGGGGACCGATGGTGGTCAGCATGCGCCCGATGACGCCGGAGGACGCGCAGAGAGCGAAGGAGATCACGGAGCGCTATCCGAATGTTCATGGCGGGCCGGTACAGATCGGCGATCCGGAGGCCATCGGCATCCGGGATATTGACAGGCCGGATTATGGGGAGTCTGTCGAGATTCGCGAGGGCGAGATCCCGGTATTCTGGGCCTGCGGCGTGACGCCTCAGGCGGCGATTGAGAATGCAAAGCTTCCGCTTGTCATTACCCACGCACCCGGCCATATGTTTATCACAAATGTGAAGAACACAGAGCTGAACGATTATCTGGAAGCCAGAAAACAGAACTCTCTGTGATCAGGCGCCGGGCGGAGGCTATAGTGAAGAGAACTTGTTATGTTTTCCGGAGAACGCAAGAAAAGCAAGACAAGAACATAAGAACTTGTCGATACTTTTCTTGCGTTCTTCCTTTACTTCTTATGTTTTGTGTGGTAACATAAGACCGTGGAGGTGTCGATATGGTTGAGAAGGAACTTCATGATTATATCAAGTTGATTCAGTTACGTGGTTGTGAAGAACAGACAACTGAAGTTAAGGCTGCTCACTTTGGCTGTCCCGAAAAACTATACGATACCATTTCTTCCTTTTCCAATCAAAACAGCGGGGGAACCTTTATTTTCGAGCTGGATGAAAGCAGCGGGTTTGCCAAAGTCGGTGTATATGATGCGCAGGATCTTCAGAAAAAGGTTATGGAGTATTGCGAACAGATGACACCGGTGGTACGGCCGGTGTTTACAGTATGTGATGAAGACGGGCTGGTATTTGTTTCGGCGGAGATACCGCCTGTTGACATTGCTGACAGGCCATGTTTCAAAACCGCGAAGGGCAGACTGCGTGGCTCCTACGTCAGAGTCGGAGATGCAGATAAGCCGATGACAGAGTATGAGGTATACAGCTATGAGGCATTTCGGAAAAAATACCATGATGATATCCGGGGCATCGAAGGGGCAACAATAAACGCGTTGGATTCTAATAAACTGGATGAGTATCTCGTCAGGAAGAAAAATGACAGACCCAATCTGGCTCTCTTATCGTCGGAACAACAGTATGAATTTACCGGCATTACCAGAGGAAATCAGGTTACGCTGGCTGCTTTGTTGTTATTTGGTATCTACCCACAGGCATATTTCCCGCAGCTCAGCATCATTGCGACCTGCGTGCCGGGCACCGAAATGGGAGATATTGATTTGTCGGGGAATCGTTTTATCGATACAAAGCGAATTGAGGGTACGCTTTCCGATATGCTGAATGATGCCCTGACATTTGTCCGAAAGAATATGCGGACTGCTACAAAAATAGACAGAGAGACGGGGGTAAGGACGGATCTGCCACAGTATCCGATGGATGCTGTACGTGAAGCTGTGCTGAATGCTCTTATTCATCGCGACTATAGTTTTCACACGGAGGGGATGCCGATACAGCTGATCATGTACTCGGACAGAATGGAGATTATAAACCCGGGCGGCCTGTATGGGCGACTTACGGTTGACCAGCTTGGGCAGGCTCAGCCGGATACGCGAAATCCGGTTCTGGTTACGGCGATGGAGACGCTGGGAAAGACGGAGAATCGTTATTCCGGAATTCCTACCATACGACATGCTATGAAGAAGCAGTCCCTGCCGGAACCGATTTTTGTGGATTCTCGAGGTGATTTTAAGGTTGTGCTATATCATGAGCCGGAAAATGTACCGGAACAGACGCAGGTTTCTTCTGATAAATCATCCATTGATATTCAGGATGAAAAAGGTTTACTCGAATTTTGCCGTTCACCACGGAGCCGTGCTGAGATTATCGGATATCTTGGGATTTCATCCGGTCAATATGCACTTCGGCGTTACCTTGATCCGTTAATCGAGGCGGGCGCTATCCGTCTGACGAAACCGGATACGCCCCGCAGCCCGAAGCAGCAGTATGTGACGGACAAATAGATTGTGATCGCTGGAATAAGGGAGAAATGGATGAGGCATATGGAAATCGAGGAGATGTTGGACGAGATTAAAAGAAGAGCGCAGAAGGATGCAAAGCTTCGGGTGGAATTCCTTCAGACGAGAGAGCAGGAAAATCCGCTCTCGGCTTTCTGCGCAAAGTGCCGGGAACTCGGGTATCCGGTGTATGAGATGGAGACGTCATCGCTGCGGGGAAGGAGTTTTATGCGGCGATGAAGCGAAGCATGAACGGGGGAGGGGAGAACTCGCCGATGCTCGAAGCGGAAGATGATTTTTACGAATTATTTTTTGCAGGTCTGTAAGATTGGGTCATAGTGAAAAGAACGCAACTATTTGGAATTTGGCGTTGGATTCTGATGACGTCATGGAATCTCATTGATATAATAAAGAAGATATTGAAAAACAAAAGAGGCATGTGAATACAGGACGGGAGAAATGCACATTATTGACAACATTCATAATACTGTCGCAGACGATCTGAAAAGGACAATCACAAAGGGCGGCCGCGTTTCCATAGCGGCAGCCTGTTTTTCTATGTACGCTTACGCCGAGCTGAAAAAGCAGCTGGAAGCGGTGGACGAATTCCGCTTTATTTTCACCTCGCCCACTTTTGTGCAGGAGAGAGCCGAAAAGCAAAAACGGGAGTTTTATATTCCGCGTCTTAGTCGGGAGAGCAGCCTCTATGGCACGGAATTTGAGATTCATCTGCGCAATGAGATGACACAGAAGGCGATCGCCCGGGAGTGCGCGGACTGGATGCGCAGAAAAGCGACCTTCAAATCGAATGTCACCAGTGAAAATATGGGCGGCTTCATGACCGTGGCTCAATGTGAGAAGTCGGTAGCCTATATGCCGCTGAACGGCTTTACTACGGCGGATATTGGCTGTGACCGCGGCAATAATGTCTATAATATGGTCAACAGCCTGGACGCTCCCTTCGCGGCCCAGTACATTCAGCTTTTTGACGCCCTCTGGAATGACAGGGAGAAAATGCAGGATGTCACGAAGACGATTATCGAAAATATCGGAGCGGCTTACAATGAAAATTCTCCCGAATTTATTTATTTCGTGACTCTATATCATGTGTTCAGTGAGTTTTTGGACGATATTTCCGAGGACATTCTGCCGAACGAAGCCACCGGTTTTAAAGAAAGCGCGGTCTGGAAGATGCTCTACGGTTTTCAGCGGGACGCCGTGCTCGCCATTATCAACAAGCTGGAGCGGTATAACGGCTGCATTCTGGCCGACAGCGCCGGCCTGGGCAAGACCTTTACTGCCCTGGCGGTGATGAAATACTATGAAAACCGCAATAAATCCGTGTTGGTGTTCTGCCCGAAGAAGCTGGCAGAAAACTGGAATACCTACAAGGGCAATTACGTCAATAATCCGCTCGCCTCTGACCGGCTGCGCTATGACGTGCTGTTTCACACTGATCTTTCCCGCAAGGGCGGGACTTCCAATGGTATTGACCTTGACCGTCTGAACTGGGGCAATTATGATCTGGTAGTCATTGATGAATCCCACAATTTCCGCAATGGCATTGGCACTCACAGCAAAACCACCGAGAATCGCTATATGCGGCTGATGGACAAGGTAATCCGCGACGGCGTGAAGACAAAGGTGCTGATGCTTTCCGCCACGCCGGTCAACAATCGCTTTGTCGATCTGCGAAATCAGCTTGCGATCGCGTATGAGGGCGACCCGGAGCAGATGGACAGCAAACTGAACACACAGAAACCCATCGAGCAGATATTCAGGCAGGCGCAGACTGCGTTCAACGCCTGGAGCAAGCTGGAGCCGGAAGTCCGCACTACGGACGCGCTGCTGAAGACTCTTGATTTTGATTTCTTTGAGCTGCTGGACAGCGTGACGATAGCCCGTTCGCGGAAGCATATTCAAAAATACTATGATACCTTCGAGATCGGCAGCTTTCCGGAACGGCTGAAGCCGATTTCCAGGAGTCCGAAGCTGACGGATCTGAATTCCGCCATCAATTATAATGAAATATATGAGCAGCTGATGCTCCTGAATCTGTACATCTATACGCCGTCCAACTATATTTTCCCGAGTAGACTGAGCAAATATGCGGACCTGACTCACAACAAGGGGGAAAACCTGACGCAGCAGGGACGGGAGGCCGGTATCCGTCGGCTGATGAGCATCAATCTTCTGAAAAGACTGGAAAGCTCAGTGCATTCCTTCCTGCTTACCCTGAACCGGATCAGGGAGCTGATCGACCATACGATTGAGACGATCGATCTCTATGAAAAATACGGCTCCGCTGACCTGGAAGCCTATGAAGCTTCATTTGAAAGTGATCTGGATATCGACGACAGCAACGCGGACTATTTTACGGTTGGGAAAAAGGTGAAAATCGACCTTGCGGATATGGACTATGTTTCCTGGCGAAAGGACCTCGCGGCGGATTCGGAGACGCTGGAGTTTCTGACTCTGATGATTGCCGACATCACGCCGGAGCACGACAGTAAGCTGCAGGAGCTGAGGGCTCTGCTTTCCGAAAAAATTACGCACCCGATGAACGGGGACAATCGGAAGGTGCTGATTTTTTCGGCCTTCTCCGACACGGCGGAGTATCTCTATGAACATATCAGCAAATTTGTAAAGGAAAATTATGGACTGGACACGGCAGTGATCACCGGCTCCGTGGAGGGCAGGACTACCATAAAGGGTCTGAAAGCCACACTGAACAATGTCCTGACCGTTTCTCTCCCATCAGCAAGGGGAAGGCCGCGCTGATGCCGGACAGCACCGCAGAGATAGATATTCTGATCGCGACAGACTGCATTTCCGAGGGGCAGAACCTGCAGGACTGCGATTATCTGGTTAATTATGATATTCACTGGAATCCGGTGCGCATCATTCAGCGCTTTGGGCGCATTGACCGCATCGGCAGCAGAAATGCCTGCATCCAGCTGGTCAATTTCTGGCCGGATATGGATCTGGATGAATACATCAAGCTGAAGGACCGGGTGGAGACGCGGATGAAAATTTCCATCATGACCTCCACCGGCGACGATGACCTGATCAATCCAGAAGAAAAGGGCGATCTGGAATACCGGAAGGCGCAGCTGAAACGCCTGCAGGAGGAAGTCGTCGACATGGAGGATATGTCTGACGGTATCTCGATCATGGATTTGGGGCTGAATGAATTCCGGCTCGATCTGCTGGAGTATGTAAAAACACATGAGGATATTGAACGCAAGCCAAAAGGCTTACATGCGGTTGTAAGGGCGGCGGATGGTCTGCCGGAGGGCGTGATCTTCGTCCTGAAGAATATCAACAACGGCGTGAATATCGACAATCGGAACCAAATTCATCCATTCTATATGGTTTATGTCGACAATGACGGGGACGTGGTCTGCGATTATCTGAACCCCAAAAAGCTGCTGGACGATATCCGGCTGCTCTGCCGGGGAAAGAGCGAGCCGGACAGGGAGCTGTGCCGCCGCTTCAATGAAGAGACGGACGATGGCAGGGATATGGAAGAAATGTCGCAGCTCCTCAGCGACGCGATCAATTCTATTATCGACGCCAAGGAGGAGAGTGATATCGACAGCCTGTTTTCGGCCGGAGGGACTTCCGCGCTGCTGTCCGGGGTGAGCGGTCTGGAGGATTTTGAACTGATTTGTTTCCTTGTGGTGAAGCAGTAGGGAGGGCCTGCGATGCTCGAATTGCCGAAAAGTACAGAATTTAACAGACGAATCCCGAAGCAGAAATTTTATGAGAATCTGACGATCACGCCTGCGTTGAAAAAGCAGTTCGCGGATGGAGTCAAAACCATCTACTGGCGCAATAAGATTGCCGCCACCACCATGAACCTCGCGCCCGGAAAAGCTGTCACGGAGATTGAAGTCTTCGAAATCCGTCTGAACACCCGGGAGCCGGACGAGGCTGTCCTGCGGCAGATTGACCGGGAAATTCCCTACCACATTCTGTTCCTCCTGGAGTATGATAAGCAGTATCAGGCGTGGATCGGCTATAAGGAAGCCGCGACCGGAACGGCCGCTTTCAAGGTAAGCGGCTACTATCACACAGACTGGGTGGACGAGGAGGAACTGCCGCTGCGGGTAGACGGGCTGAATATGGACGCGGTGTATGAGAACTTTGTCCGGCAGCTCGCGGGGGAGGCGCTGCAATCCGGCGGGGCAGAGGAGTCCCTGCAGGATGCCGTCCGCCGCAGCGAGAGGCGGGCGCAGCTGGAAAAGCAGATCGCGGCGCTGCAGGGGAAGATACGAAAAGAAAAGCAGTTGAATAAACAGATGGAGATGAACGGGGAGCTGAAGAGGCTGAGGAGAGAATTGGGGGAGATCTGAATAATCATAAAAAGAAATCGGGAGCGTAAGCAACAGATGTTGTACGCTCCCTTTAAGAACAGAGTTCTTTCAATCGTGGCTTCATTCTACCATTAAGCTCTGGAGACTGTTAATAACTTCCCTGATGATGACATGACACGCTTTGATTTGACATTGAAATTGGGACGAAAATTGCAAGTGCAAGTTGAACACATCCGCGAAAAGCTTCAATAGAGTC
>JAJQCB010000114.1 GCA_021203005.1 Clostridiales bacterium
CGACCGGGAGCGGAAGCTTCTCCCTGGAGTCCGTTTTCGGAGGCGGCGGAAGATAAAGGTTGAAATTGATATCTTCAATTGGTACAATGGGAAAAACTCAGTCGAAGGATGTATGATTATGATAGATAAATGGGATATTACAATGCCGGGGTCTGCAGGCTCCGGCACTCGCAGTGCCTATATTTACCTTCCGGATGCCTGCATGCAGGACGAGGAGGCGCGTTTTCCGGTGTTGTATATGTTTGACGGGCACAATGTCTTTTTTGATGAGGATGCCACCTACGGGAAATCCTGGGGGATGAAGGAATATATGGATGTCACGCAGACGCCACTTATTATTGCGGCGGTGGAGTGTGACCACAGCCCTGACAATGGGCGATTGCGGGAATATTCTCCCTATGATTTTAACGAACCAGGCATTGGAAAAATAACCGGGGAAGGCAAGGCAACGATGGACTGGCTGACACAGGAGTTTAAGCCATATATCGATGAAAACTTTCCCACGATCCCGGACCGGGAGTGTACGTTTATTGCCGGAAGTTCCATGGGCGGGCTGATGAGCCTGTATGCCTTGCTTTACTATAATGATATTTTTTCCCGGGCGGCGGCGCTCTCCCCGGCGTTGGGGCTTGCCCCTGCAAAAGCGAAAAAAATGATACTGGATGCCAGCCCGCGGCCGGATTCCGTGCTCTATATGGATTACGGTTCTCGGGAACTGGGCACTTCCGCTAAAAGGCGTCAGTTGATTGGCCGGATGGTTACCCTGCTGATGGAAAAAGGGGTTCTTCTGAACTGCCGCATTGTGCCCGGCGGAGAGCACTGTGAGGCCAGCTGGGAAAAGCAGATTCCGTTCTTTGTGAATACGCTGCTGTATTGAAAATCGTATATGCTGATTTTTATTTTACTGTTTTTCCTGAAATAAAATATCAAAATCTGGACTTTTGCCTTTAAATAAGCTAAAATGCAATATGCAAAAAAAGGAAATGCGCGTGGTCGGGAGAGGATATCTATTGGATATTTATGAACAGATCGGTAAAATTCTAAAAAGTGAATCTCTTGAAGAGGTCATGAAATACACATATGGCATACTGCGAAATCCGGCGTTTGTGGTGGATATGGGTCACAATGTTCTGGCATATACTAATGTGGACGTAGACTCGGAGCGATGGCAACGCATTGTAATCGAGGGTAAGCTGGCAAAGAATTTTGTGGATGGAAATATTCATCTGAATGCGGAACATGCCAGAGCGATGCATTCGGATAAAGCACTTCTTCTTCGAAAAACCTTTGAGGGAGAGGATCAGATTAAGAAATCCTTAATCTGGGACGGGCAGGAGCTGGGAATGCTTATGGTTCTCCCTTATCACAAAGAATTGGAAGAATCAGACCTGAAATACGTGGATTTAGTCGGGGATATTATCACGTATAAGCTTGTTTCCCATCAGGGCATGCTCTACAAAAATGAAACGCAGAAGAAACGATTTTTTTCTTCAATGCTGGAGGGTGTTGAATACACGGAGGATACGATACAGACCCGCCTGAAATTCATGCAGGTAAAGTTTCGGAAATATTTGTATGTGATGGTGGGAAGCGTGGGAAAAAATAACTATGAAGGCACTGTGGAGGAGCATATCGACCTGCGGGAGTTAAACAGTCAGAATCTCGGGGTCGCTTTGTTATATAACACAAATCTGGTGATGATACTGAGTTTTGATAAACCGCTGAGGGATTATGCGGAGATACTGAATTCAATGCCTGACTTCCTGAAACGGCAAAATTTTGTCTGTGGAATAAGCAGCCGTTTTACAAATATATCCGATCTTAGAAAAAATCATCTTGATGCAGTCAGAGCCTTGCAGTATGGCATAAGGCTTCGAGGTGACAGGCCAATTTACTGCTTCCATGATTTTATCCTGTACGAAATGTTCGAAAGAGTACCAGATGCAGAACTGATACATTATATTCATCCGGATATCATGAAACTACGGAAATATGATGAGCAAAAGGGTACCGAATTATGTCAAACGCTGCAGATATATCTCGACAATAATACGAGCCAGGCAAAAACAGCTGAGATCCTGTATATTCACAGAAATACTGTGAATTACCGACTCAATCAGTGCATGCAGATTATGGAAACAGATTTTAAGGAAAGAGCAGAACTGACAGTGTTCCTGATTTCTCTGTATATCCTGGAATATCTGGACAACAAATAAACAGATACTACAAATCAGGTGGGCTGGCAGACCAGCCAAACAAAATAAAGTTGATTTCTCCGGATGCGAATATGTTTTGCGGCCGGAGGTTTTTCTTTATTGTGCAGTAAGCACAGTTTCGTGAAATAATCTGTTCACCTGACCCATTAATAAATATTGAAAAAATTGTTATAATTTCACCAGTAAATCGATTTGCGGACAATAAAAATTTCAGGAGGTAAAATATGAGTGCGTTGGCGGTTATAGGTATTTTCGCAGCGCTGGCTTTGATGACATTTCTGGTTTACAAAGGTTTTCATCCGGCGCTTGCGGCTATCGTTTGTGTATTAGTCATTATTGTGACAAACAATATGGATTTCGCGGAAACAATGTCCAGTGCATGGGAGGAGACCGGGAGCCTGTATGGAACGATGGTACCGCTGTTTATTTTTGGCGGCATCCTGAGTATGTTGTATGTTGAAAGCGGGGCAATCACTTCACTGTCCAATCTGTTTTTAAAGCCTGTGGGACTTTGTAAGAATCAGAAAACCGGGCTCGTAATCGGTTTGACTTTTTACATGCTGTTGGCTCTGGTCATCGGCGTGGGCGGTATTGACTGTTATTCCGTCGTTCCGCTTCTGGTAGCTTTGGCTCTGGGGTTCTGCGCGAAGCTGAATATTCCGAACAAATTTGCTGTTTCCATGGGTATTATCAGTATGACATTTATCTGCATCATACCGGGAACGGCGCAGACAATGAATATTATGGCTGAGAGTTTTGTGGAGGGCTTTAACAACAAGGAGCAGGTTCCGCTTCGGCTGCTGGTCATGTTCATCTATCTGATCCTGTGCATTGCAGTCATGACGTTTATGATCTCAAGAGCGCAAAGAAAAGGCGAAATCTTTGTAGAAAATCAAGGCACGCTGGCACAGCATGGTCCAAAGGAAGAGAGGGTAATGCCGTGGATTATTCCGTTCATCCCTATCGTTGTAGTGGAAGCCCTATACATAGCAGCAGGTATGAGCGCATGGGTCTGCATGGCACTTGGCTGTGTAGTCGGGCTGATCTGTTTTGGTCCTTGGTTAATGAAACGCAGGGGTGAAAAGTCATGGTGGACACACCTGTGTGATGTGCTTGGCAGAGGAACAACCTGTATCCCTCTCCAGATGCTGGTAGTAGGCGTGATATCTACAGTTCTTGGCATTTCACCCGGATTGACAACCATCAGCGACTTCTTCGGAAGTTCCAATATTTCTGCGGCGGTTGCATGTATGGTTATCTGCGTAATTGTTATGGGATTCACCGGCACAACCGGACTGATCGCTGTGGCTCCGGTAGCTGCTGCCATCTTTATGCCGAAGGGCTTAAGCGCGATGGCTATTGTTATGATTGCTCTGTGGGGCAAGAGCGTATTTGATACACTTCCTATAAACTCCATGATTCCAATCATGTGTGATATGACAGGTGATGAATTTAAAAAAGCTTATCCTACCGTATTTGTGACAACTGTTATCCTGACATTCGTTATGACGATTCTGGTAACAGGTATGTCGGCAGCAGGATTATTTTAAATAAAATACTTTGGTAAAGGAGAACAACCATATGAAGACAATGAAAGAAATCAGAGATCAGTTTGTTCAGGCGATTGAAAACCACAATCCAGGAATGGTTCCGCTCACAAAAAAATATCGGGCAACAGAGAATAATTTTCCTGTTTCAATCGGTTTTATGACGACATTCCGCACCATTAATAAAATTAAGGCAACTCCGTATTATGTAGAAGATCCGAAGAAAAAACAATTTGGTGTTTTTTTCGGTGGCGGACGAAGGTGGAAACGATGTTGAATTTCTGTGCCGGTTAAAAGTTGAGGAAGCGCTTATTTCCGAGATAGAGATTATGATTTCACGATCCAGAGGAGACTCCGGTTTCTGGTGGGTTCCGGAAGATATGTATAAAAATCAGATTGCTTTCACTCTGCCGATTCCGGAAGAAGAGAGAGCTGACTATGACGAGCTGGAAATGATCGGTCGAGCGGTATTTGACCGTGAAGTGAACCCGGATATTGCGTCGGATCCAAACTGTGTACTGATGGAGTCTGGCGGAATCGTTATGGAATCACCGGCCTATATCCGCGTGATGAATCCCATGTTTGTGAGTGACGCGCCCACAAGGATGATTCGTGAGCCGATTCCGTTTGGAATTCATCCCGGCAAACCGCATGATCCGAACGGGAGAATTCTTGCTGTCGATGTTGAGCAGGGGTTGGCTGTAGTAGCTATCGATGTTGATGGGTTTGTCTCGCCCTATGTTGTTCCGGATGAGACAAGTACCGTGTTTGCGCCGGACAGCCTGATCGGAGCGCATAGGAAAGCGATGACACCCGAACTTCTGGACACAGATACCACAATGATTGAAATGCCTGCGAGCGCAATCACCTACACAATTGTCAGATATAAAAAAGGTACGCTGCTTGCCATTCAGCAGTTTAGCCTGGTGGAGGGTCCCGGGGCGAGAAGTCCATGGTCGGTAATTGATCAACAGTAATGTTTTGAAATTGAGGAAAACGGAAATGAAAGCAGTAAAATATCATGCCCCCGGCCAGTTGGAACATGTAGAAATAGAAAAACCCTCTGCAGCTCCGGGTCAAGTGCTTGTAAAAGTAAAATATTGCGGAATCTGTGGTACAGACATTCATGCTTATAAATTGCCGGGTGTGTTTGACTGGGAACTGATTCCCGGGCACGAGTCAGTAGGTATTGTAGAGGAAGTCGGCGAGGGCGTAACATGTGTAAAAGTCGGAGACCGGGTGGCAGTGGGACCACCCGGCGACTGCGGAAACTGTTATTCATGCAACACCGGGCATCCGAATACCTGTGCCAATGCGTTCCCGAATACGCTGGGTATCGGTCCGGGGACACAGGGCGCTTATGCGGAGTATGTACTGTCGCATTATCCACAAAACGAATTATTCCTGATTCCGGATGGCGTGAAGCTTGAGCAGGCAGTGCTTTTTGATGTGATTGGCGTGGGATTTCATGCTGTGCGGCGGTCAGAGCTCCGGGTTGGAGATAACGTAATTGTGACTGGCTGCGGTTCCGTAGGATTATCGGTCATTCAGGCAGCGAAAATGGCAGGAGCAAGAAATCTGATCGCATTTGACCCGCTCCCTACGCGGCGAATGTCAGCTCTCAAAGCGGGTGCGGATTACGCATTTGATTCTAACAGTGAAGACGATCTTCGGGTTGCAAAGGATATCCTGTCTTATGAAAGCGGTGCACAAATTGCATTTGAGGCGGCCGGACACCCATCCTCCGTCAGCCTTTGTGTGGATCTGACAATGGCAAACGGCCAGGTAATTCTGATCGGAAGCGATGGCCGCCCTTACGAGATGGTCACAGCGGCACTGGGACCGATGGAATATGATTTCAAGTTTAGTTTTACTTACACGAAAGAAGAAATTCGTATGCTATTTGATCTCATCCGCATGGGAAAATGGAAGACAGATATATATTCGACACAGATAATACATCTCAGCCAAACTGTTGATGTGATGGAGAAACTGGCTTCCGGACGATTAGATGTAGCTCGTGTACTGTTGACACCGGAGAATGTATAAAAAATAATAATTCCTTTTTAATCCCTTTTATGCCAGAAATGACACTGGATCGAGAAGACGGCGGTGAGATTAACCGCCGTCTTCTTACAGCAGTGCACCTGGAGGCATTTTAGACCTTATAGCAAGCAGTCAGGAGTTGAGAAAATGCAGAATCCTCTCTCGCAAATCCACCTGAATTTGCCCATTTGAAGCCAGGATATCCTGATTCCTCAGAAAATCTATCCGGTCAGATCGGAAAGTGGAGGCGCAGCCACCCGCTTCTTCCACTAATAGTGTAACGGCAGCAAAGTCCCAGGGCTTTAAGTTGCGCTCAAAATATCCGTCAATGCGGCCGCAGGCGACATATGCCAGGTCTAATGCAGCAGATCCGCTGCGGCGGATATCCAGAGAGTGTGTAAAAACATCCTGAAAAATTTTAAAGTTAACCTGCGCCAGCTCTTTGTCATAGGGAGAGGTGCCGATCGAAATCAGGCTGTCAGAGAGGACAGTCTTTTTGCTTACATTAACAGGAGTGTCATTGAGAAAAGCTCCGCCGCCTCGGACAGCGGTAAAAGTCTCTTCACTGAACGGATTGTAAATCACGGCTGCCATAATCTGTCCTTCATCGTAATAGCCCAGAGACACCGCGCTCTGCCGGTAGTCGTATATCAGGTTGGTTGTGCCGTCGATGGGATCCAGAATCCAGGCCGGGCGGGCCGGGTCAATCTGGTGAAGGTGATTTTCCTCGCCCATAAACTGCACTTTGGGATATGCTTCAGCAAGTGCGTCGCGGAGAAAGCATTGTACTTCGGTATCTACCCGGGTGACAAAGTCGGCAGTCCCTTTCACTGTGATGTTTTGACGGGCAGCCTCATTCATGATGACAGGTTTGGTCTGATGTATCAAATCTATAATTCGGTCAATGTTTATTCTGGTATTCACAAAGTTCCTCTTTTCTATAATCTTCTTTGTCCTGGAATTCAGCTTCTATCAGACTGGTTTTCTGTTTCGTTCAGTTCATTTACTTTGAATTCGGTGTCTGACACAGGCGCTTCCTTTCTATTGAGCTTCCTGACATGCCGCCAGGTGATCAGACAGACCACAGCAAATACCGCGGCCGCGATACAGGCGACAACCCAGCGCAGTATGCCGTCCCCGTGCAACAGTCCGATGCCCTCCGCCATGGTGGTAAACCCGAAGATCGCGAAAATCACGAACGCCAGCCTGTTTAAGAAACCGTCCGGCGTCTTGCTCTTTAAAAGGTAGCCGACCATCATACCGACGACGTCCGCGGCAAACAGTCCGACGGAACAGGCAATCCAGACGAGCAGCGCACGCTGTAAGCCCTCGTTCGCGGCAAATGCGATGGCGGTAAGCTGTGTCTTGTCGCCCAGCTCGGCGATAAAAAAGGTGCCGAAAACAATCCACATGGGATGGCCTTTTTTGTCTTTGTGATCGGCGGATTCTTCCTCGTCCTCGCTTTTAAAGCTCGTCCAGGCGAAATAGAAAAATGCGATGGCCGCGGCAATTTTGATCAGCCAGTCGGGAACAAAGTGGCTGATGGCGGCTCCTGCTCCCACGGCGATGGCGTTTAAAGCCAGGATGGAGAGACCGGCGCCGGTGATGATGTCCCGGAGCTTGTAGCGGGAGGTCATGGCTATCATGAGGAGCTGTGTTTTGTCACCCATCTCCGCGATGAACATGGTCCCCAGAATCTGAAGAAAGAGTAGCATGGCGATTCCTCCTTTGTACGCTGCGTAAAATGAAAAGAGACAGCTATATCTGCTGTCTTCATAGGATATATATAAAGAGCCCATGTATGACAGCAAATGTCATACACGAGTCTCGTTATTTGATACAAGCCAGGCTCCGAAAGGATCCAGTATGTTGACTTGCAACGCCTGCGCGGCGCCAACTACTCCCTCATGCCTGTCAAAAGTAGCACACATTGAAAGTATTGTCAATAAGAAAAATAAAATTCATAGTACGAATGAATTGATTATCGCAGAAAGAAGAGATAAAATGAAAAATGGCACCGGTAATTGGCTGAAGTGTATGAGTGAGATGCGGGAAAACCGGAGATAATATTCGGAGTATCGGAGGACGGTCGGATGGAATGCTATCGGGGGAAATCAGTTTTTCAGAAAATAGCGATTGGGAGAGTTTTTCTATATCAGAAAAGGGAACATTCTGTAAAAAAAGGACATACTGAGGATGCGGAACAGGAGGTCCGGCGCTTCGAGACGGCGAAATCTGCGGCATTAAGCCAGCTTCATCAGATTTATCAGAAGGCGGAGGCAGAGGCCGGTGAAGCGAACGCAGCAGTCTTTGAGGCTCACATGACGCTGCTCAGAGACCGCAGCTTTGCGGATTTTATTTTTCATATGATAAGGGGTCAGAAGGTCAATGCTGAATATGCGGTAGCGGCTGCGGGAGAGTATTTTTCCAATATGTTCGCGGAGATGGATGATGATTACATGAAAGCCCGCGCGGAGGATGTGAAAGATATTACAGGGCGACTGATCTCTATCTTAGATAACCGTGAGACAGATGTGAGAAATCCGGACGAACCATTGGATTTGCGGGAGGGCGATCGGATGGTTGACGAGTCAATGGGTTCGGCTTTCGACGAACCGGTGATTCTGATGGCGGATGACCTGACACCCAGCGAGACGGTGCAGCTGGATAAATCCGGAATTCTTGCTTTCGTCACGCGCCGCGGTTCCGTGCATTCTCACGCGGCAATCCTGGCGAGGAGCATGAATATCCCCGCGATCACCGGCATTGACATCCGGGAAGAGTGGGATGGAAAGACGGCGGTCGTGGACGGTTATACCGGCGAAGTGACGATTGATCCGGATCCGGAGTACCTGGAAAAAATGACCGCGAAGATGGGGGAGGACGAGAAAGAACAGGATTTGTTAAAGGAATTGAAAGGCAAGGAAACTGTTACAAAGGGAGGGAAAAGAATCCATCTCTATGCGAATATCAGCAGTGTGAAAGATGTGGATGCTGTCCTGCAGAATGGCGGCGAGGGTATCGGGCTGCTCCGCAGTGAGTTTCTGTATCTGGAATCTGAAGAATTCCCGACGGAGGATCAGCTGTTTTGGACCTACAGAACCGTTGCAGAAAAAATGCAGGGTAAAAAAGTGATCGTACGCACGCTGGATATCGGAGCGGATAAGCAGGCTGATTATTTCGGCCTGGAAAAGGAGGATAATCCGGCGATGGGCTATCGTGCCGTCCGCATTTGTCTGGGTCGTCCGGAAATTTTTAAGACTCAGCTGCGGGCGATTCTCCGGGCCAGTGTATACGGCAATATTTCCATTATGTTCCCGATGATTATCTCTGTGCAGGAGGTGCAGGAGTGTAAGCGTATTCTTGCAGAGGCAAAAAATGAACTAGAGGCGGAGGGAATTGCCTGTAAAGATGTGGACACCGGCGTTATGATTGAGACGCCGGCGGCAGTCTGGATCAGTGAAGAACTGGCGCGTGAGGTGGATTTTTTCAGTATCGGGACGAATGATCTGACGCAGTACACTCTGGCAATCGACCGTCAGAATGCGAAGCTGGATCCTATCAGGGATACGCATCACCCGGCAATTCTGCGGTCCATTCAGATGGTCGTCGAAAACGGGCATAAGGGCGGAGCATGGGTAGGCATCTGCGGGGAGCTTGCCGCGGATCTGTCATTGACGAAGATGTTTCTTGACATGGGAATGGATGAGTTGTCTGTATCACCGTCTCTTCTGCTGTCCGTCAGGGATGCGGTGCGGAAGCTGGGGTGAACAGACTTTTACAGAATGTTCATAATTCGTTCATGCCT
>JAJQCB010000218.1 GCA_021203005.1 Clostridiales bacterium
TGCGCCCGCGGTGGGTCCGGTGGACAGACGGGCATGTGTATAAGATTGACCGGGTTGTGGACTGCGTCCGGGCAGCCAGCCGAAAAGCGGGCGGCGTCGGGTATCGCTATACGGTAGTGATCGGCGGTCAGGAATCGCAGTTATATTATGAAGAGAATTATAAATGGTTTGTGGAAGCAAAGCAGCCGCGCTGAAAACTGGTTATGATTGATACGGCGCACCTTCTGATTTTCTTTCCCTCGGTCGGGAGGATGCGCGCAGTGCGGATACTATGATACATAGCATGGGTGTTTTTATACATTACCTGTGTAATCCCAGGAAGAGGAGGACTGAATGATGCAAAATGAAAATATACAGGATGAACTGATTATCTCCACCTGTCCGAAATGCGGCACACGCCTGATGTCGGGGAAACTGCTTGTCGGCGGGATGCTCCAGTGTGCGAAATGCAAACGACACTGGATGGTAGAGATGGATGAAGACCAGGTAGTTGTCAGGAAATATTCCTGCGCTAAATAAATCGCCGGCGTAGTCGGCAACGTAACTTAATAGAATGAGACATACTGTAAATGCGTCGGATTAGGGGAACGCCTTCAGGGACGGAAGTCAGGAGTCAAAAGTTTGTTAGTAGGACTGGACCGGTCTGTGAGTGCCGGACGAGTCCGGCAGACGGAATTGCAATTCCATTAGGAGAATTGCGCCATCTGCCGGGCTCTTTTTTTCTGCAGTAAATCATAATCAGCCCGCGACAGTATGGTGGGCATTTCCTTCAACTGGAAGAACAATTCCGTTCTGCCAGAAAGGAGGATTTATGTATTACAACCAGGCAAGAGTCAGCGCGAGGATGCAGGAGTTGCGCAAAAAGAGCAATTACACACAGGAAAAAATGGCAGAACTTATGAATGTCAGTTTGGATCATTATCGTGCGGTGGAAACGGGGCGACGCAGCTGCTCTATTGATTTTTTGGTGGATGTGGCGATAAAGCTGGATGTGTCTTTGGATTATCTGATTTTGGGAAAAACTCTGTATCCGGACACAGAATATGTCAAAAGTGAAATTCGGGACATTATCGTAAAGCTCTCGGGTCTGCAAACATTATTGTAGATTCGGTGTATGTGATGGCGAGGAGGTTACCATTTGGTATCTGGTCGAGAGGCGACCGGTTACCGGTCGTACCGCGCCCTCCTTGAATCTGAAAACCTGTACTACAATTATTTCAGACGGGAAGAAAACCCGGAAATGAACTTTGAAAACTTCATATACATTCTTCAGGTACAAAACTGTTTTGGACAGCCTGACCGAAAGCACGCCAGGATGTTGTGATATCAACGGAGCGATCATGCTGATAGGAAATGCCGGACTGCAACCGGCGGGGCGATGACACAAAACAGGGATAATGATACTTCCGTAATTCGCGGCCCGGCCACAAAGAAGGCGGGGAGGTGAGAAGCCTATGAGTCAGCCCAGCAAGCTGCCGCCTGAATGCATTCCCGTAAGCTCTGGGGCGTCGAGGACAAATAAGAGTTCCATCATAAGTAATTTGGAGAGGACTGCTTTGTGTAAATTTTTGAGCGGTCCTCTTTTGCATATCTGTCCCTGCAGTCAGGAATGGACTGTTGGCAGCTGATCGGCCCTGCAGGGGCAGAGTGAAAATAAAAAAGAGATGAGGTGAAAGAGTTGAAAATTGACCATGAGTTTGCTGATCAGATCCCACCGTTGACTGATGAAGAGTTTGAACAACTGGAAGCAAATATCTTATCAGATGGTGAAGTGATTAATCCCATTATTATATGGAACGGAATTATCGTTGACGGACATAATCGATACCGAATTATAGAGAAACATCCGGAGATCCCATACAAAACTTTTGAGAAGAAGTTTTCTGATCGGAATGAGGTTGTGGCTTGGATTTGCAGAAACCAGCTCGGGCGAAGAAATCTGACGCCTCAGCAGAAGAAATATCTAATTGGCAAACAGTATCGTATGGAAAAAACTTCTCATGGAGGAGATCGAAAAAGTACTGACGCAAAATCAAGTTGCCAAAATGACAACTTGATTTCGCAGAAAAAAACCTGTGAAAAAAATTGCGCAGGAAAATCATGTCGGACAACGATATGTTACCCGAGCAGAAAATTATGCTGATGGTATAGATGCTGCTGAAGAAGCAGTTCCCGGTACCAGGAAGGAAATTCTCTCCGGAAATATCTGTCCAGTGGATTCCGCTGTTCAGGCAGTTGCCGATGCTCCACCTGATCAAAGAGAGGAATTGGCAAAGCATCTTCGAGATCCGGAGGTGCAGCGCCGGGGAAAGCCCAGACAGAAAAAAGAAGATCTTAGTCTGGCGAAACAAGTTGTCGCAAACATGGTATCCCCGCCGTCTGACCGTAAGGTAAATGAATACAGTATGCTGGAAACCCTGCGCGGTGTGGCAAATACAATGATTCGCGCCAGTAACAGATGTTTTGATCTGTTTCCGACGCTCCTGACGGAGCAGCAATATCGGGAGCGGGTGATAGAAATTATGCAAGAACCCAAAAATTATATTTTAAATATTGAAGCAGGAGGACAAAACAGTGACAGAAAAAAACTAGTTTATGAGGAGATGGATATTCATTCATCTGAAATTCGGACACCTCGAAATACCTATCAGCGCGGATTGAGTGTCGCACGGGTAAAACGCATTGCGGATCATTTCGATGAGCGGATTGCCAACATGCCGAAAGTCAGTTATCGTGACGGAAATTATTATGTGTTTGATGGTCAGCATACCATCGCAGCCAGAAAGCTCCTTAACGGTGATGAGGATCTGCCGGTTACATGCAGAGTATATTATGGACTTACGGAAGCGGAGGAAGCCCTTTTGTTTGCACAGCAGTTTGGATTTTCCGATGTCCTGAGCGCTGGTGCAAAAATGAGGGCATTGCTTTTTGGGCGAGATCCGGAAGCGCTTGATTTTTTGAGAGCGACGAAGAGTGTCGGCATTGAGTTGGATTTTACCCAGAATCTTGGAAAGAATCGGATTGGCTGCATCAGCACGGCGTTCCGGGCATTTCAACGTGTCGGTGAAGAGAATTATGTGGAGGCGCTTAGCATTCTAAAGGAAGCATGGGACGGGGAACCTTATTCCCTGCGAGGTGAGAACGTTCGGGCGCTTGTGGATTTTGTGGATCTTTATAAAGGTCAATATAAGCGCAAACGTCTGGTAGAGAAGCTTCAGTCAGTTGATCCGTTGACGATTTACCGCAAAGGACAGGAAATGGGGAATAGTTTAGCCGGCCATAAAAAATATTTGTTTCAGGTCTGGGCACTCTATAACGGTTCCAGTAAGAAGACGGCTCTGCCGTTGAAATTCTGAGGAGGCAGGCAATGATGAGACAAGATTGGAATTACCGCCGCGGTGATGTATATCTCGCTGACTGTGGTGAGTGGAAAGGGTCAATCCAGGGCGGGATCCGTCCGGTAGTTATTATGCAGAATGATATCGGGAACCGGTATAGCCCGACTTTGATCGTGGTAAAACTGACATCGCGGGTAGATAAGAAACCGGATCAGCCCACGCATTGTATTTTGAAGGAAATCCATGGGATACCTCAACCGTCTTTGGTGTTGGCAGAACAGCCTCATACGATAAATAAGTCAGATATTCTTCAATATATGGCGCATCTTTCTGATGAACATATGGCGGAGATTAACAGATGTGTGAAGATCGGAATGGGGTTGTGTGAATGAAAAGATTAAGAAGGAGTAAAACAGAAAAAGGGATTTTGGAAGCGGCTTGTCATATTTCAAGTCGTTTTTTAATATCTATGAAATTAAGAAGGTAAAGGTGATGTGAGGTGCCGGGTAATTTGAGTACAGCTGAATTTTGTGATATGGACAAGCGTTCAGTAATGGAACTATCTGAGTGGAAAAGTGAAACAGGTACAGAAAAAGAGAAAAAGGTTGTTGATTATTTAAAACAAAATTCGGAGGGAGTGTATGTCTTCCGTATAGGAAAAGTCATTGTACAGTTTGATTATCTTCATAATGGACGTACACTCAACGACATGTTTGCAATGATGGTTCAGGCATCCCTGTGACATCATTGTCTGAAATATTGAGGGGATTTATATTGTAATGGAAAGAAAGTGATGGTCTCATGCGGCTGCCGGAAAGCAGCTGCATACATAGATTCTATTGATAACCGAAAGGAGGATGTGTTATGGCAATAAAGAAAAAATCCATATACCATGCATCCATTTATCTGCGGTTGTCAAAAGAAGATGGGGATGTCGTAACAGGCACGAAAGGAGAAAGCGACAGTATCTCGAACCAGAAAAGTCTTATCCTAGATTATCTGGAAGGAAAGCCAGAAATCAAGGTGATGTCGGTTCGTGAGGATGACGGATATACAGGTACAGATTTCAACCGGCCGGCATTTCAGGCTATGTTGGATGACGTCAGAAAAGGAATCATTGACTGCATTATTGTGAAAGATCTTTCGCGTTTTGGCAGAAATTATATAGAGGTGGGCAGATATCTGGAAAAATTGTTCCCGATGCTGGGTGTACGCTTCATCGCAGTGAATGATAATTATGACAGTCTGGATGCTGATACGGCACATGATATAGTGATGCCTTTTAAGAATTTAATCAATGATTCTTATTGCCGGGATTTGTCAGTGAAGATCCGAAGCCACTTGGAGGTTAAACGAAAAAACGGCGAGTTTCTGGGTGCATTTGCCTGTTATGGATATCTGAAAGATGAGACAAATCATAATCAGCTGGTAACAGACGCTTATGCCGGACAGGTAGTGCAGGATATTTTTCGCATGAAAATCAATGGTATGAGCCAGTATCGGATTGCGGATGCTTTGAATGAACAGGGAATCCTTTCTCCGATGGAATACAAGAAAAGCATGGGAAGCCGATATGAGTCTTCATTTAAAGTAAACGCGCAGGCGATGTGGACTGCAAAAGCCGTTACAAGAATTTTGACAAATGAGGTGTATACAGGGGTATTGATTCAAGGGAAGCAGACAACCCCGAACCACAAGGTGAAAGTGCGTCAGGCAGTAGAAGAAAAGGACTGGGTTCGTGTAGAAAATGCCCATCAGCCGCTGGTAGACAAAACATTGTTTGATATTGTTCAGAACCTTATGGGCAGAGACAGCCGGACATCTCCGAATGGAAAAACAGTCTATCCACTTTCCGGTCTGGTGTTTTGCGGCGACTGTGGTCAGCCGATGGTCAGAAAAACATCAAAGTATAACAGGAAGAAATGTACCGATGAGAAGAAAGAGAATTATGGCTATTTTGTTTGCAATGGAAAATGTAAAGGCGGGAGTTGCAGCTGGCATCATATAAGCGAGGATACACTATATGAGGCTGTTTTGACCTCCCTGAATCTTCATATAAAAAAGGTACTTGATGTGCAGGATGCCATCAAGGCGATTGAGAGTGCTCCTTCTCAGAAACTGATGGTTCAGAAATACCAGGAGCGCATTGAGAAAAAAAGTGAAGAATTGAAAAAAGCGGAGCTTTTGAAAACCGGAATATATGAGGATTTGAAAGACGGATTGTTAGATAAGGAAGAATATTTGGAATTAAAAGCAGAGTTTAACCGGCGAATTATCGATGCAAAATCTGCGATAGAGAACTTACAGAAGCAGATCGACGATTTGACCTGTAATTGCTCAGAGCGATATGCCTGGATGAAGTATTTCCGGGATTTCGGAGAGCTGAAAGAATTGACGCGTTGGGCGGCGGCAATCGCGATTGACCGTGTTTTGATATATGAGGATAACAGGATACGGATTGTTTTTAATTTTGAAACGGATCTGAGTCAGATGCAGGAAATGATTGCTTATTTGTAAAATTTTCCATCTTGAATCTGATTTGATGATAGACAAAGCATGAGGAGGAAAAACGGTGGCACGAAAGAAGAGATTGGATACAGATCGCATATTAAACGGAAGTACATCAGTGCCCGTGAAGGAAAAAGATGAAAACATATATCACACAGCAGCATATATCCGGCTGTCCATGGAGGATAGCGGGAAAGTAAATGGATATAGCCTTGAGAATCAGGAAAAGCTGGTGTGCGATTATATTAAACATTGTCAGGACATGGAGCTTTATAAACTCTATGTGGATAATGGATTCTCCGGCACGAAATTTGAACGCCCCGCATTCGATGAGATGATGCAGGATATGAAGTCTGGGAAGATCAACTGCATTGTGGTAAAAGATTTATCCCGGCTGGGAAGAAATTATCTGGAGGCCGGTAATTATCTGGAGCAGATTTTTCCTTTCTTCCGCGTCCGGTTTATTTCCATCAATGATGGATATGACAGTAATTCTCCGAACATGGCAGATGAAGCGCTCATCATTCCTCTGAAAAATATTATCAACGAGGGATATGCCAGGGACATTTCCGTGAAGGTTACGACTGCGGTGGAGGCAAAGAAAAAACAGGGAAAATATTTGGGGAAATACCCTCCATTTGGTTATTTGAAAGATCCCGGAGATAAGAACCATCTGCTTGTTGACGAAGAGGCCAGCGCCGTTGTGAAACGCATTTTTACTTTGCGGGATTCGGGAATGCCGTTAGGCGCGATTGCAAAACTGTTGAATAATGAAGGCGTGCCTTCTCCCATGCGTTACTTTTATCTGAAAGGCATTTCAAAAGAGGAAAAAGCACTGAGATCTTATTGGGACAGGACAAAAATTAAACGGATGCTTCAGAATCCGGTATATCTGGGTACTCTGGTATATGGTAAAACACAGACTTCGTTTGCGAAAGGGATTCCGCGGCATGACTTGCCGGAAGAGGAGTGGAAGAAAGTATATAACGCTCATCCGGCCATTATAAATCAGAAGCTGTTTGATTCTGTGCAGGAAAAACCGGAGGAAAGCAAAGCGGTATATTATCAGAACGCGGGAATCAATGATGACTACCAGCCGGTCAATCTGTTTCGTGGATTGATTCACTGTGCGGACTGCGGTGCTGCGATGAAGATGCCAAAGGTGGTGCGCAGGACAGAGAGCAAAGCACGTAAACAATATGCTTTTTATGAATGCTGCAGGAGAAATGCAATTCGGAATTATTCATGTCCCCGAAAAACCGTAATGAAAGACGATTTGGATAAGACAGTGGAAGAGGCAATTCGTTTTCATATACAGTCTTTTTTAGATGCAGAGGCGGTGATTCAAAATCTGAATCACACGGTAGCTGCAGAAACGAAAGGGAATGAAATAAAAGTCAGAATTCGTGAAAAACAAAGAAGGCTGGCAAAGATCCGGCGGCTCGGTACAGGTATTTATGAAGATTATCGGGAAGGGATTTTGAGCGAGACAGAGTATTTAGATCTCCGATGTAAGTATGCAAATGAATCGGAAGCTCTGCAGCGAGAGGTGGACGAGCTGTTTCTCAAAGAGGAAGATTATTCAGAGGAGTATCAGGCAAAAGGCACTCTGGCAGAAATTGTAAAAGCGAATCAGAATTTTGCGGTTTTGAACAGAGAAATTGTAGAGACGTTTATTGCCGATGTAAAGGTACATACAGATGATCATCTGGAGATTGTATTCAATTTCGAGGATGAGTTTCAACATCTGATAAAAATGTCAGAGGCACGAAAGGGGGAAGTGCAATGAAGCAAAAGACGGTGGCATTGTATATCCGGCTCTCAAAGGAAGATGATGATGTTTCTTTTGCATCTGAAAAAGAAGAGAGTAACAGCATCACGAATCAGAGAATGTTTTTGTATGAGTACCTGGATTCACATCCGGAATTCCGCGGTTATCGCGTTATAGAGAAATGTGATGACGGCTTTAGCGGAAAGAGGTTTGACCGCCCGGGTTTTACAGAACTGATGGATCTGGTTCGGCAGGGAGAAGTGAATTGTATTATCGTAAAAGATTTCTCTCGGTTTGGGCGGGACTATATCGAAATCGGAGATTATCTGGAGCAACTGTTTCCGTTTCTCGGCATTCGTTTTATTGCTGTAAATGATAAGTATGACAGCCAGGAAGATGGGCGGCAGACAGCAGGTCTCGAGGTGGCTTTTAAGAATTTTATTTATGATTTTTACAGCCGTGATACGTCAAAGAAAATTCGGAATGTACGAAATAAAATGGCGTCGGAGGGGAAATTTGCCAGTGCAAATGCTCCGTATGGTTATATGAAATCACCCGAAGATAAACACTTGCTTATTGTGGATGAGGAGGCAGCGAAGGTAGTGCGTGAGATCTATCGCCTGAAACTTTCCGGACTCTCGGTCAGACAGGTAACAATCCGGTTGAATGAACGGAAAATCCCGTCTCCGGCACAGTATGCTTTGGATCATCGCAGAGGTATGGACTGGAGACAGGTGGAACATAAGCCTGCCTGGGATGCCACTACTGTGGCCAGAATTTTGCGTGATGAAAGATATGCCGGAAATATGGTATCATTAAAAAGAACGCTGAATGGGATTTACGGAAAAGACACGCCAGTTGAAAAAAGAGAGTGGATGCGCGTAGAAAATACCCATGAAGCGATTATATCGTATGAAGATTTTCTGAAAACGCAGGAAACATTTCCCTCGTATCACAAAAGTCAGCCCAAGAATATTCAGCGATATAATGCTTTTCGATGTGCACACTGTGGCGGATCTCTTTCTTACAGCCGTGACAGGAAAAAACTGATGTGCAGGTATGGAGATACCAATCCGGAGGCAGATTGTTATCGGGCTGCTTACCCGGCAAAGGAGCTTTGCGATGCAGTCTTAGAAAGCCTCAAGTGGCATCTTAATCTGTTTGTGAAATGGGAAGAACTTCAGTCACAGTGGGAAAAACAGACATGGAAAAATCTTGACCCGTCACCTTATGAAAAAGAGCTGAATCAGATTGAAACAAGGAAGACGCAGCTGTATGAAAAGTATCGTGACGGCAGAATAAATCGAGAGGAATACATACAGCAAAAAAACAGTCTGAATCAACAGGCAGAAGGGAATCGAAGAAAGATTGATTCCATACGCATGAAGATGGAGACCCGGAGAAATGGTTCCAATCGCGTGCGGGAGTTTTCCGAACTGGTGTCAAAATATCGGGATGCCGATGAACTGACCAAAGAATTGGAAATGACCTTTGTTGAGCAGGTGCTGGTTTATGATGCGGAACATATCAAAATCACATGGAAATTTGAGGATGTGTTTCGGTTGATTGAGGAAACGGAGTGATCGTTTTATGAAAAACGACCTCCGGCCTCAAAAATTTTTATTCCTAATGGGACACCAGCAGATTGTTCGGAACGCATAAGGAGCATCAACCCTGCTCTGGCAAAGGAAGTCCGGAAAGTTCTGGATGTAAACAAATCCGAGCGGCACATCCGGGGCGGGATGGCGACGCGGGAGAAGTATTTGCATCAGAGAGGGTGAGAGGGATTACATAGAGGGAAGAAGTGGTTCTGAATAAGGTTGTGAAAATGTCAGATATTTGCGGCAGGCGGAAGGTGCCTGAGGTTTGAGTGTAGTTCTGTGGCTGCTGAAGTGTTGGAAATAATTTGTAATAGTGAAATGAGAAAGGGAATCTGTCCGGAGTATACTGTACCCATAAGTGTGGACACTATCAAAACTTGCAGCCCCGGTATTTA
>JAJQCB010000161.1 GCA_021203005.1 Clostridiales bacterium
GTTGCTGGGCACTTGAGTACCATGTTTTTAGAGAAACGACGGAAGTCAGGTAGTACAGCCATTTTTTGGTGTCAACAGGTTTTTTCACATTTTTCCCAAACTATTCACGATCACCACCTCACATGCAAGCATGACGTGTTTGTGATTATTACCCAATCAACCGTGAATAGTAACTTATGATTCAAATTCGATTCCCATCATCGTAAGGCCGTGCGCCGGTGCTGTCGGACCCGCCGCCGCCCGGTCTCCTGCCTCCAGAATCCGGGTGATCTCCTCCGGTTCCATCTGTCCCGCCCCAATGAGAATCAGCGTGCCGGCGATGATGCGCACCATATTATAGAGGAATCCACTTCCGCTAAGCCGGATGGTAATGATATCCTCCGCCCGTTCCACTTCGCAGGAATAAAGTGTCCGCACAGTGGTCTTCACCGCCGTATTGGTCGAGCAGAAGCTTTTAAAATCGTGGGTGCCTTCCAGCCGCTTCGCCGCCTCCCCCATCCGCTCCGCATCCAGCGGGTAATGGTAAAAATACGTATCCAGCCGCCGTGTGGGCATCGGGAATGTCCGATTTAAGATCCGGTATTCATAAGTTTTTACACTGTCGCAGTGCCGCGGATGCCAGTCGGGAGCCACCTCGCATGATCCCTGCACCACAATATCCTCCGGCAGCCGCTGATTTAAGGCAAATGAAATCTTCTCCGCCGGAATTCGGGTATTGGTATCAAAAATCGCCACATTTCCGAGTGAATGCACCCCGGAATCTGTACGGCTGGCGCCGATCACGCGGATTTTCTCGCCCAGCAGGTCCGACAGCGCAGTATTTAATTTTTCCTCAATTGTCACCTTGCCGGGCTGTACCTGCCACCCGTGATAGTTGGTCCCGTCATAGGCCACTACCAGCTTGATTCTCGCCATAATCCTGTTCGCTTTCCACTCCTTATTCCGGACTCCCTGTTCCGCACTCTATCTGATCACCACTATACAATAACAAGCTCCGCAATCATTTTACAGAATCCCCAGTTCTCCCCACACAGTAAACGGACATGTCCGCTAACGCGGACACCACCATGTGTGAAAGCCGATTGCTCCGCACTTCGTGCAGCTATGCATAAGTTCGACTACGGAAATCAGAGATTTCCTGTCTCACTTATCTCGCAATCGCCGCCAGTATAGCTTTGCATAAGGCTTGGTCGTCGAATATCCAGTCATCTGGTCATGCAAGCATGCCCATCTGTCTGTCTATTCACGACACTTTCACAGTAAGATATAAAACTCTCACAACAACTATCGCCGCCAGGAACGCAAACACCACGATGTAAGCGAGACCGTCTCTCCGCTCATACTTCAACGGATGCATTTTTGTCCGCCCCTCTCCGCCCCGGTAACAACGGGCCTCCATGGCCAGAGAAAGGTCGTTCGCACGGCGGAATGCGGACACAAACAGCGGAACCAGTATCGGAATCAGGCTTTTTACCCTCTGCAGGAGATTTCCCTCCTCAAAATCTGCTCCGCGGGCCATCTGTGCTTTTTTCACCTTATCTGCCTCCTCCCCCAGAATCGGGATAAAACGAAGGGCAATGGACATCATCATGGCGATCTCATGGATTGGGATCCGGATTTTTGTCAGAAACCACAGCCCCTCCTCCATGCCGTCCGTCAGGCGGGTCGGTGAGGTGGTCAGAGTCAGAATCGAGGATCCCACCACCAGGTAAATCAATCGCAGGGAATAATAAATGGTCCGGTGAATCCCTGTTCCGGTGATGCAGATTATCTTCCATTGAAACAGTGCATCCTCCCCCTGCGTAAAAAACAGATTGCAGACCGCTGTGATCGCAATGAGCACCCAGATTGCCCGCACTCCCTTGCACAGCATCACAAACGGCACCTTCGACAGAGCAATCACCGCCAGGAGAAATACCGTCGCCAGGATCCAGCCTGCCACGCCGTTGATCAAAAAGAGCGCAACCAGATATAAAATTGTAGAAAAAAGCTTCACCCGCGGATCCAGTCTGTGTATCACAGAATCCGCAGGATAAAACTGTCCGAGCGTGATATCCTTTAACATATTTTCCTGATTTCTCTTTCTGCCTCCGCCAGGGTTGTCGCACACACAGAGACCGGGAATCCCCGCTCCTGCAGGTCATGGAGCAGATAGGTCACCTGCGGAACAGCCAGCGAGGCCGCTTCCAGTTCTTTCATATGGGAAAACACTTCCGCCGGAGCTCCCTCCAGCATGATTTCCCCCTGATTCATCACTACGATACGGCTGACATATTCCGCCACATCCTCCATACTGTGGGAGACCAGCAGCACGGTGATATGCAGACGGCCATGCAATTCCCGGATCAATCCGAACAATTCGTCTCTTCCCCGGGGATCCAGCCCGGCGGTAGGTTCATCCAGGATCAGCACGGACGGATTCATGGCAATCACACCGGCGATTGCAACGCGGCGCTTCTGCCCGCCCGACAGATCAAAGGGGGACATCTCCCAGCAATCCTCCGGCAGCTTCACCTGACGCAGTGCCTCCCGGGCTCTCTCCAGTGCAGCTTCCGCGTCTAATCCCTGATTTTTCGGTCCGAATGCCACATCTTTTAACACGGTTTCCTCAAAAAGCTGATACTCCGGATACTGAAAGACCAGACCAACCCTGCCTCTCAGCGCCCGAAGGGAAAAACCAGCTGCCGCGATATCCTGATTTTCGTAATACACATTTCCCTCATCCGGTTTTAACAGGCCGTTAAAAAGCTGAATCATCGTAGATTTCCCGGAACCGGTGTGCCCGATCACCCCGATAAACTCCTCCTCATAGACGGTAAGGGAAACATTCTTTAAGACCGGCTTTCCGTGAACAGCTCCGCCGCCGTAAGAAAAGGAGACCTTTTCCAGGCGCAGTTTTTCTTTCCGCCTGTTTTGTCCCGCCGGATCATCCTCTGCTTCTTCAGGACTGCTCCGGGACACTTCCTCTCCCGGATTGTTCTCTTCCAGGAGCTCAACTTGCATTTTCTGATTCGTTCTATTCTCTGCGTGCAGGTTTTCCGTCTCTTTTTTCCATCTGCACAGGGCATCCGCCAGCTCTTTCCGATTCAGAATTCCCTCCGGCAGAGAAATCTCATCACGACGTAGGCGGTAAGCAAGCCGCGTAATCTGCGGCACATCCATCCCATATTCCTGCAGCTCTTCTACCCTGGAAAATATCTCTCTGGGCGCCCCCTGCATCACAACCCGCCCCCGGTTCATAACGAAAATATGGTCGGCCTGCGCAGCTTCCTCCATATAATGTGTGATAAGGATTACCGTAACGCCCTCCTCCCTGTTCAGGCGATGTGCGGTTTGCAGCACCTCCTGCCGCCCGCTCGGATCCAGCATGGCGGTAGGTTCATCCATGATAATACACTTCGGATGCATGGCCACCACACCGGCCACTGCCACTCGCTGCTTCTGACCGCCGGAAAGCTTATTCGGGGAATGGCGGCGGAACTCTGACATATTTACCGCCTCCAGGCTTTCCTCCACCCGGGAGCAGATTTTCTCCGGATCCATTCCCAGATTTTCCGGTCCGAACGCCACATCCTCCTCCACTACGCCGGCCACAATCTGATTATCCGGATTCTGAAAGATCATACCGGCAGCCTGGCGGATATTCCAGGTTTCACGCACATCCTCCACATTTTTGCCATCCACCACCAGTGCCCCTTCCGTGGGAGTGAGCAGCACATTCAGATGTTTGGCAAACGTAGACTTTCCGGAGCCATTCTGGCCAAGGATAGCGATAAACTGCCCTGCCTCCACGTCCAGATCAACCCCATCCAGAGCTGTGACCTCGCCGATCACCTCTCCCTCCTCATCTCTGCGTAAAAACCGATGTTTCAGATTTTTTGCCCTTATAAAAGCCATACCAATTCCTCGTATCCCGGACTTTTCCCTGTTTTATTTACTTTATCAGACGCACTTCGCAGCAAGTGCGAAGTACTGTCCTGAATAGTTACCATCATTCAATATAATCAGCAAATTTTGTCAGATGTCCGGTAAGCTGCATCTGGGAAAATTCATTCTGCCGCAGTGCCTCATACAGCACTACTGCCACGGAATTCCCCAGATTCAGGGAGCGAATCTTTTCCAGCATCGGAATGCGCACACAGCGCTCCCGGTTATGCGCCAGAAGTTCCTCCGGTATGCCGGCGCTCTCCTTGCCAAACATAATATAACAATCTTCCTCATAAGAAACTTCCGTGTAAACGCACTGTCCCTTCGTCGTCGCCATATAGATCTTTGCTCCCGGATTTTTTTTCAGAAAATCCTCATAATTCACGTAAGTCGTCACATCCAGGTCCTTCCAGTAATCCATACCTGCGCGCCGCAGCGCTTTTTCTGTCAGCTGAAACCCCAGAGGCTCAATCAGATGCAGCCGCGTGCCGGTCGCCACACAGGTTCTTCCGATGTTGCCGGTGTTTGCCGGTATCTCAGGCTCATATAATACAATATTTAAATGCGCCATTATATTTATCACCTCACAGCACTTTTTCAATCTCGTCCCGTTTCGGCGGCTCCAGAAACCGCCGCACGTCGCCATTTAACACGACCCGGTCGTTTCCCGCAACCGCTTTTCCCACAACTGCCGCGGGAATTCCTGCGCCCTGCAGGCGGTCTGCCAGGCCGTAACCATCCTGCGCTGTCAGAAGCAGACTGCCTCCGGAGGTAAGCTGATAGGGATTGATATCGTAGTAATTACATATCTCCACGGTTTCCTGGCGGACCGGTATCCTTTTCAGATTGATTTCCAGGCCGACCCCTGCCTGCTCCGCCAGTTCCCACAGACCGCCAAACACGCCGCCCCACGCGAGCTCCAGCATTGCCGCTCCCCCATTTTTCGCCGCCGCCAATTCTGACTGTACTGACAAAAAGCGGGAAAAACCTGCTGCGTCCTCCAGCATAAAAGACGGAAAACGGCAAAGCAGTTCCGCTCTCCTCTCCTGCACAATACGAACGGTTCCCTCGAGGCCGACCCACTTTGTCACAATAATATCATCGCCCGGCTGCGCTGCGCCAAAAGACCTCCATATATGTTCGGTTTTCTGTCTCATCTGCCACTCTCCGTATCCGGTGAAAACTGTTATTTATTTTGCCCGCCGTCAATCCGGCTGCCCGAGGGCAATGCACCACACAACAGGGGCTGCCCCTCTGAGCAGCCCCTCACGCCCCTGCGTTTTTGTCTGCCAATCAGATATATCCTCTTTCCTGCAGACAAAACAATTATTCTGTCAATCAGCTGATTCCTCTGACGTATCTGCAGCTTCCTCAGAAGAACCGGAATCCGCAGATGTCTCTGTACTTTCCTCCGTTGAGGATTCTGCCGCTTCTTCCGCTGCTGCTTTCTCCGCAGCAGCAGCTTCCTCTGCGGCTGCCTCCTCCGCGGCTGCTTCCTCCGCGGCTGCCTCTTCCTCCGCGGCTTTCTCCAGTGCCTCATCATTCCACTGCGCAGCCGCTGCCTGAATCGTTGATAGATCATTGGTTGCTATGGCTGCTTTCATTGCCGCAACTGCCTCCTCACTGCTGGAAGAAGTCCCTACCTCATAAATTGTCGGCGACATCTTATACGTCGTATTGTTAAAGACCTCCCGGCTCTCCTCCACGCCATCTACCGTCACGATCTTCCACAACCGCGCCGTTTTTCCTGTGTGAGAACTCTGCACTTTTGTAATGGTACCGATCGACGCACTGGTCGCCTTGAACTCAACGGTAGCCTCCGTCGTACTCGTCGTCTCACTGACAAAGGATACCTCCCGGTTAGATGCGCGGGTTTCCTCCCCGTAAACGGTAAACCGGATGGTAGCGCCGTCCGCCGCTCCCTCAATATAAATCGGCGCATCCGTATTGTTGGTAAACTTCAGATCCTTGTAGGTACCGGCGATTGCCGCGTCCGCCGAAGGCTCCACATACGTGACTATCATAGAATGTCCATACCGTTCTACGATCTCCAGTTCCGCCCGGATCACCGCATTGTAAAACGTCGTAGATACCTGACAGATTCCGCCGCCATAGGTCTCCACTGTAGTGCCGTTCTCATAGGATCCCGCCAAAGTATAACCGTTCTCCGCCTCAAACGGGCTGACCGTCTCATATACAGAAAAAGTCTCGCCGGGATATACCACGCTGCCATTGATCAGCGACGCTCCGTTGGCGACATTCTGCTTTCGCCCGCTGGCGGAAGAGGAATAGTCCGTACTGTATGTGCCCAGGACATCCTGCACTTTTGACAGCTCTTCCTCTGTTCCCTGCGGCTCCGTCACCGTGACCGCAAGCTCAATGCTGGGGCTCTCCTGCCATCCCTCCGCAAAATAATCTGCGATCACCTGCACGGATTCCGCAACGTTCACTTCCAGGCCATTCTGACCTTCTATGATCACAAACTCCCCGTTTTCACGGGTCAGACCGTAGTCCACCGCATCCTGGTTGACTGCATCAGCGTTTTCCTCCAGATAAGCAGTCAGTTGGTCTTCATCAACCGTAAGCGTCAGCGGAAGCACCTTGTCCTCATGCTCCAGATCTTTCCGCTCCTTGTACTGCATAACCAGATTTCCTGTCCTGCCATACTCCAGCGCCTCATGAAGCGTGGCCTCCACATCCTCAGAAAACCCCATCTCTTCCAGCGTCGTCTCAAGCGAATTCCCTTCGGCAGCCAGCGTAACCGTCTCACCGGAAATCTCATCGACATAATCACTGATTGCAGCCTGTGCCTCATCGTAAGTCATACCGCCCACGCTTACACTGCCAATATATATCCCATCCAGAATGGTTTCATTCTCTGTGCTCCCTGCCTGCGCGCCGGTCACACCAAAGCACACTGCAGCAGCAACCACAGCAGATAATACAGGAATCGCCTTTTTCCATTTTTTCATTGTGATATTCCGCCTTTCTGTCATCCGGTCCGCCTTAGGAACTGTCGTGAAATAATATCCTTAATACGCCAACGCGGATAATAACATAACCACAACCATGGCGATCAAAATGATAATCACGATAATTGATGTAAGAATCCGTTTCTTTTTTGATTTCTTGTACATTCTGTCCCGCCTCCTGTCGCCGGATAAGCCTCGCGCGCTCCGTCACGAAACACACAGGCTTTCCCGTCATCAGCATTTTTCCATATCACATTTTATTCTATGCTAAATACGCTCAGGATTCAAGTCTCTTTTTTTACAGTTGCCTTTATTTTCCCCTGATATTATTTTTTGCAATGATTCTGAGGCGGGCAAATTTGCTGCATTTTCGAGTCTGATTCTGAATTATTGCAGTTTTTTGGTAAAATTGCCTTTTGCATTCCGGGTAGAAAAGTGATAAAGTAAAAATGTCGTGTAGCGGCAAAAGCAAAGCGTACAGTTCCGATGGACTGTGCGCTCTTTTTTTCATCAGAAGAAATTATTATTTCAGGAGGATTCAAATCATGCCAAAAACAAAATTTCAGGGAGTCATTTTCGGGCTGATCATGTCCTACGCCATGGCCTACGGAATGGAAGTTTATAACGTAGCAATCAAGCAGGGATATAACACACTCGCCGGAGGCCTGAGCAACATGACGAACAGCGTTTTTCTCGGCGCAGCCGTGGAGGCTTCCTATATGGGACTGTTTGTTTTTATTTTTTCCAATCTGTGGGGAAACCGTCTCGGCGCAAAGCTGGCTGCCAGACATATGAACCCCGAGCGGGACAATCCTTACCTGTGCCGGCTCATGCGGCAGGCCTGCACAGTCGGCATCATGTGCCCGACCATGAGCATGGTCGCTTCCATCCTTTTCAACGTCATTCTGGCGGGAAACAGCATCGTCAATCTCCCCGCCATCTGGGTGGGAACTGTGCTGAAAAATTTCCCCATGGCGCTGCTGTGGAATATGTACGCTGCCAGTCCTTTCACACACTGGCTGTTCAGGCTGATCTTTGAACGGAAAAACAAATAATGAAAAAACTGCCGCACGGATTCGTTCTGTTCCGTGCGGCAGCCCTGTAAAGTTTAGAAAATATCTTTCTCTTCCTCATAAAGGGTAGGGAGAATCGATGCCAGATTCGTAAACTCTTTGATATTGTGCGCATACAGTCCCTGCGGCACAATAGGCGGAAGGCTTGCTCCCTCCGGAAGCGCCTTGACCACCTCGCCGGTCTCTGTCATTACATATCCGATCCAGAATCTGGAACAGAACATCACGCCGTCCTGATACGGATACCACTTATGCGTCATCACCGCTGCGCAGGAACTCTCGCCGATAGCGCAGACCATAGACTTGCACTTCTCCGTACCGATCGCAGACATATCGTAACCCAGGTCGGACGGCTTCTTGAAGCAGAGCTTCAAAAACTCCGGACCCGGTCCCACATCCTCAATGATATAGTGATTGATTCCCCAGGTCTTCTCATTCATCGGAACCGCCGGATCCGTCACATAGTCCGCCCGGTCTGCCCGTGCAAAATAATGATCCTCCGGATCCCAGATCTTATATCTCAGATCAGATCCCACTGAATGCCAGGGGAACCACCAGTCAAGCATCTCACTGGTCACGCCAGGCATATAGGTCGTGTTGCACACCTCCGCCGTGCCGTCCTCCAGAATACCGAAACCAACCTGGCAATACCCTGCCGCTTCATCCTTTCCCTCCAGGAAAAGCTGACGCTCAGAAAAAGGAATCAGCGTCTTCGGATCTGCCGGGCCTGCGGCCAGTATCGCCAGTTTCTCCTCCGGAATCGGCGCCAGGTCCTGCTCGTAATACTTATAATAGGAAAGATTTTTCTCCTCCTGTGATACTCCTACTTTCTTGCCCATAATTACCTTACCTCCTCATAAAAATATACTTCCGATTGTTATAACCGTGGGTCTCTTTTATTGTAATATCGCAAATATCTTTTGTAAAGGGAAAAATTGTGTTATAGTAAGTCATACAACAAGTTCCGGAACGAAAGATACTCCATTTTAATCCGATGTAAAATAGAGCACAATAAATAATTGCAAACCTCAGAGGAAAGGACTCTATCATTATGGCAACAGAGACACCACGTCAGATTCAGCGCATAGATCTCTTCAACATCCGTTTTTACGAGAAGACCTGGTTCCACGGCAGCTTTCAGGGCATGCACTACCGCATTGAAAAATTTACGGACGCGTACGACAGTAAAAAGCTCCGGGTAACTACCTGGCCCGGCCCGTATAATTATGACCATACGGACGACAGTGTCAAAGTGACCGCCCTGTTCGACTTCAGCAATGAGGGGCTGGATGAAATTACAGAATATCTGAACACGTATCACAGGGAGCACGAGGAAGAATATCAGGGTGTACTCCTGCATTAAAAAGGTCAGAAACATTACTCAAAAAATGCTTCTGACCTTTTAAAAGCGGATGAAGGGAATCGAACCCTCATAGCCAGCTTGGGAAGCTGGAGTTTTGCCACTAAACTACACCCGCAAACCGCTTAACGAATTTGATTCTATCCTATTTCCCTTCATCTGTCAAGGAATTTTTCCCATCGCATTCCTCCCGTTCTTTACAGGTAGTGTCAAAAACTATCCTGTTTTTAGTGTCTAAAACCTATAAAAACCTTGATTTTATGGGAAATCTGCAA
>JAJQCB010000141.1 GCA_021203005.1 Clostridiales bacterium
TTGGCTATCACTATCTGCAGTTTTCAAGGTTCATTCGAGCCTTTTTTCAAACTCGATTTTTTTCATAGATCACTTGACACTACCCTATTTCTATGCTTAAGGCAACAAAAGGGTATGATACTTTTGTCCCTTGTCTCATTCCATACTGGCCTCAATCACCAGAATTCCATCCTCATTCAATCCGCAGGAAACCCAAGCCACTTCGTCGTTTTCCCCGAGCGTGCCGTCCTCCGCCGCGTACCAGTAATACACGCCGGAAGCATCCTGCTCGTAATCTCCGTATGCCGTGGTCAGTTCCTCGGCCATATCCGCCACATCGTCCTGCGTCACTTCGTCGTCGCCGTTCGTCCAGCGGACGGCTTCCACCTGGCCCTCCCCCTCAAATACGACGACACCCACATGGTCAAACAGTTCAAAATCCGTCTCCACGTTCGCCTCGTAAAAATCCGCGCCATGGTAAAAATAGTCGCCATAGCTGTCGTCCAGTTCATCTGTATTCTCATAGATATCCAGCCCGACAGCAGCAGTCAGGTAATCAACCTCGATCGCGTGAGTCGTCATCTCCACCTCACCGGCATTCAGTGATTGCTGGCGTCGCACCACGGAAATCAGGATCACCACGCCAACCCCCACGAAAAAAAAGATCGGGGGAATCAGCTGCTTTCGCACCTCATGCGTCCTGACCGCATACATTCTGAGTTCATGTTCCTGCTCGTGTTCCTTTTTCCTCATAGCAATTTTCCTTCTGCCTTATTCATGATGTCTGTACCCTGGTATTCTCTACAAATGATGATACCTACGGATTGCTCCGCACTCTGTGCTCTCACAATCCTCAAAACACTCGGAATCCGCTCATTTTTCCCAAAAAACGGTCAAAATGGCTACTTCCTCGTGTTTTGGCGGGTCCCAAAGTCATGAATCAGACCGCAAGCGCTCTATTCATGACTTTTCGAACCCTGGTATCATCATATCATTCCTGCTCCCCCTGTTCAAATAAAGTTTCCATAAACATATACATAAAAATATCGGGCGGCGCTTTTGCACCGCCCTCCTGACTTTCCTAAGCAACCATATACTTTTGTAAGATTGATTCAAACACGCTGTTTGCTCCCGTATAGGAGACAATCAGCCTTTTACACAATCCAAGGCTCAACACTCCGAGAAAGGATTTCGCATCTACCATCGCTCTTTCATACTGCAGATTGATGTCGAAATCACAAGCGGAGGCAGCTTTTACAAACTCCTGAACCTCGTCCGTTGCTTTTAACTGAATCAGTTTTTCGTTCATCCAAAATCACCCTTTCTGCAACTTAAGACCTTTGTATTTATAGTAACCTTTCAAGGGCATTATGCCACCGCATTCCATATTTGTCAAATTCAGCCGCTCCCACAGAGCGTTTGTATCAGAAAAAAAACAGTCCGCTTCCCTGCCGTTTTCCCGCTCCCGCTAACCAAATCGACGCATAATTTCCCATAAGTATATCATCCCTGTCCTGGGAATCAGTTTTGAAAACAGGCGGTGCAGAAAACACATGATTCCCGGCGTAGAAACCGCAAATCCCATTCGGCTGGTCCGCAGTGCACGCCGCACCACAGCCTCCTTTTTGGACGGCAGGAGGAAGCCACTGATTGACTTCTCAGAATCCGGATTCGCCGCATTATCCTTCGCGGTGGGCAGGAATTCCGTGTCCGCCACCCACCAGGGGCAGACGGCGGTCACCACAATCCCCCGCGGCAGAAGTTCCATACGCAGCGCCCTCGTGTAGCTGTACAGAAACGCCTTGCCCGCCGCATAAATATTCAGATGCGGAACAGGCTGAAAGGATGAGGTGGAACAGAGCTCCAGAATCCGGTCCCCCGCCCGCATGTACGGCAGAATCGCAAGCGTCGTATTCACCGCGGCTTTGCAGTTCAGATCGATCATATGATCCGAGTCAAAGCGGCTCACTTTCTCATAATTTCCGATTTTGGCATATCCCGCACAGTTGACAAAAATTCCCACCTGTACAGGCTTCAGCAGATTTTCAAGCTCCTCTATGCTTTCCGCATTTGTCAGATCCATCGGTATGACCTTTGCCGGATGTGTCAGCTGGCCGGCTGCTTCTTCCAGGCGCTCCCGCCGCCGCGCCACCAGCCAGATCTCGTCTATCTCCTTTTCTGTCCTATCTATGCAGCGGGCAAACTCGCTCCCCATCCCGCTGGAAGCTCCGGTGATCAGCGCGATCCTCATACGCCGTTCTCTATGTCCGGCGTCCAAAGCCGCATTTTCCTGCCGCTTCACATCTCTCTGATTGACGGCGACAGTTCCCTGCTGACTCCCGGCACCGGAATCGCCGCCGGCTCCTCCCTGCCTCTTCCTGTTATGATAAACCATCAGCTCTGCGGCCAGCAATACCAGACAGGCCAGAAAACATGCCGCGGCCACTGCCCCGAAAAACGCCGTCAGATTGTTCCATATAAAGGAGAAAATCATCTGCAGATAATTCATTTTCTCTTTCGCCTTCTTTCCAGTATGATCACAATAAAGAATAAGAAACATACCATATATTTATCCTGATTTTACTACAAAATTCCTTTCTCTTCTATCTCATAATGTAAAAAACATATTTTTTCTTAATCACTGCCTGTATCTCCGGCTATGCACAGGGAGGCACAGACACTGCCCGGGCAATTCGCAAAAAAGGTTTACACGCTCCCGGAAAAAAGCTATAATGACACCAAATAGCCCGGAAAGGAGAGTTCATTATGGCAGATTACACGAATTGCACACACGACTGTAGCACCTGCGGCGCCGCATGCGATGCAGACGGCGAGAGAAAGCCCAGCTTTTTCGACCATATGGAGGCTGTCTCCGAACACTTTGAAGCGATGGGTGAGGAGAATTTTATCAATATGCTCAACGAAGCGGTCGCTGCTCTCGAAGCAGAGGACGAGGTAGAAAACCAGAAAGAAGCTGAGTAAAAAGCAGCATTACCTTTTGTTTGCCACACGGGTGAGGGAAGCATCGCTTCCCTGAACCTGTAAAATTTCATGTGTACGGAATGATAAAGGCCGGGGAATACAAGCTCCCCGGTCTTTTATTCACTCCTGCGCACTACTCTGCCACTGTGGTCGTATCAGCATCATCATCTGTCACAGAATCCCGGATTGCCTCTCCAGTATCTTCCACTGCGTCTTTTGCGCTATCCGCGGCGTCTCTTATATCATCGCCTGCTTCCGTCGTTCCGGCATTTCCCGTACTGTCACTGTTACCCGTTGCGTCGATTGCCTCAGAATTTCCCGCGCCGCTGCCTGCTGCATCTGTCGTATCCGCATCATCGCCGACGCCGTCCGCGTCATCCGTCAGTTCCGAATCATCCGTCAGATCTGTAGTACCGGCAGCATCATCCGTCACGGAATTATCGTCCGTCACCGTGGCGTCATTATCCGTCCGGTTCCGCGTACAGGCCGTAAATGCCGTCAGTGTAAGCGAAAGCAGACATATAAATGCAATCTGTTTCCATCTTTTTCTCATAGCAAAATCTCCTTTCAAAACTAATATGGACTTTTTCTTTCGTTCTTATGCACCATTTTCAAGTCGGAATCTGAATCATTACCATATTTTTAATTGCAGGAAAGAAAGGACTCACTTACGCATTTTTGGCTGAAAAATCAGAGATACCAGATATCCGAAGATCAGAGCAGCGGAAACCCCCACGGCGCAGGACGTAAAACCGCCCATAAACAAACCCAGAAATCCGTTTTCATCCACCGCCGTCTTCATCCCTTTCCAGAGAAGATTGCCGAACCCGAGCAGCGGCACGGAAGCACCCGCCCCGGCAAACTGTGAAAACGGCTCATAGATACCGGCAGCCCCCAGCACAGCTCCGCTGCAGACCAGAAGCACCATCACCCGCCCCGGCAGCATCTTTGTCTTGTCTATCAGGATCTGAACAAGGGCGCAGATCACACCTCCCACCCAGAACGCATTAAGATAATCCATCTCCGTCTCCTTTCTCATAACAATTCAGACAGTTTTCCAGCACAACTGCATGCGCTATTCCCGGCACATTCTGGCCCTCATTAAAACTGATTTTTGACAGCAGTGCCCCCGTCGGCACAAAAAGAATCCGCTTCATCTCACCGGAAAAAAGCATCGGCAGGAAATGAGCGCTCAACGTCACTGCCGAACAGCCGCAGCCGCTTCCCCCGGAACCGGTTCCCTGCTTTTTGCCGTCAAAAATTTCCAGGCCGCAGTCCGTATGATTTCCGGAAATATCGATGTCTTTCTCCTGCAGAAGACGGATGAGGATTTCCCGTCCGATTTCCCCCAGGTCGCCGGTGATAATTTTGTCATAATCTTCCGGCGTCCTGTCAAAATCCCGCAGGTGTGTCTCGATGGCATCCTTCGCTGCCGGAGCCATCGCCGCCCCCATATTCATGGAATCGCGCACGCCAAAGTCCACGATCCGTCCCGCCGTAACGCCGGTGATTTTTACACTGTACTGATTCGTCCATTTCGTGCTGACCAGCTCCGTCTCTTCCTCCGCATACAACTTCTCCCGGAACGCACGCTTTTTCATCTCCTCCGCTTTTCTCTGCGAAGCCAGAAGAAACGCACCGCTGCCGGTGACCGTCCAGGTTGCCGAAAAAGGCCTCTGGTTTGCATATTCCAGCGGAAACCGGAACTGTTTCTCCGCGCTGGCAAAGTGGCTGGAGGTCACAGCCGCCGCCAGATCTGCATAGCCCGCGGCCACCGTCATCGCCGCCAGCGACAGAGCCAATCCGGCCGTGGAACAGGCACCGTACAGACCAAACATCGGAATTTCAAACGACTGCAGGCCAAAAGATGACGCCACCGACTGTCCCAGAAGATCGCCAGCAAAGAGATATCGGATATCCTCCGGGACAATACCTGCTTTTCCCATCACAATTTCCATGGCTTTCTTCTGCAGGGCGCTCTCCGCCGCCTCCCAGTTGCCGCAGCCAAAATAATCATCTTCCCCCTCTACGTCAAATTTTCCGCCCAGAGGGCCCTCACTTTCCTTTGTTCCCACCACCGAACTGCCGGCGAGCAGACAGGGCGGGTTGGAAAAACACAGACTCTGTATTCCCATCTGTTCTGACATATTTTCACTTCCTCGACTTTCTTTTCATTCATCTGAAATCACAAGGTCCTGATTTTAAGATTAGTATGCCGCAAGGCAGAAAATCTATGCACGATATTATATGATGATACCAGGGTTAAAAGGTCATGAATGGAGCGCTTGCGGTCCGATTCATTGAGGATTGCGGGATAAGTGAGATCGAACTTATGCATAGCTGCGGTTTTTGCAGCAAAATTCCATTAAACTACACGAAAGCAGCAGCCCGCGTGATATCGGACTGCTGCTTTCCTGTTCTGATTTTATGAAAGGGTGTGGAAATGCCAGCATTTATTTGTATTTCAGCATTCGGTTTTACCTGCGCTTTTTCATCCTGCCGCTGCAGCCAGAGCCTTGCCCGCTGCAACCAGCGCTTCCTCCGCCTCTGCATCCGGCGCGTCATTGCAGATCACGCCCTCGGGCTCGATCATCTCCGCACCCGCGCCTGTCATCTGCTCCACCCAGTTCCGCATCCACTCGCCGTCGCCCCATCCGTAGGAACCGAACAGCAGGATCTTTTTCCCGGACACAGAAGCCTCCAGCTCCTCGACAAACGGATCCACCACAGATTCCTCCAGCTGCTCCGCTCCCATGGAAGGGCAGCCCATCGCAAAGACTGTGTCGTCCGCCAATGCAGCCGGCGTCGTGTCCTCAAACGGAATGATCACCGGCGTCGCTCCTCCGGCAGTGACGCCGTTTGCAACAAGCTCCGCCATCGCCGCCGTGTTTCCTGTGCCTGACCAATAAAGAATTTTTACCTCTGCCATTTTTTGTCTCCTCTTATAAATATATTTTGTCCGGCAATTGCCGGATCATTTACACACTTAACCAATCCGCGCGGATTATTTCCGCCTCTCTCAATTTTCAGGCATTCACTATCTTTCTGTTCTGTTCGCCTGAATACCGAAATAATTTAGAATCCCAAAACACATCAGCAGGCGATCTCCCGCAGATTTTTCCCGGAAAAAAACTCCTCCATAGCGCAAACTTTCGCCTCGTCAAAAACACGGAACATCCGCCTCGCGCGTTCCTCATTCGAATAAACTTTCCAGTATCCGGTGCATTTGCACTGTTCTCCCCTGTACTCAATAAATCCTCTGACGTCTTCCAGCGGATACCCGAGAAACAATCCCATCTCATGGGGAAACTCCTGTGTCTTATTGTAAAATCCCGCTATTCGTTCACCGAGACGCTGCAGCTGCTGCCGCAGTGAGCCAGCCTGATATCCGCTGCACCGCAGAAAAGCCGCGACCTCCTCATGCTTCAGATATCCCTCCAGCCATTCCTCCCGGTATAACAGCAACACTTCCCGTCCTCTCCCCCTGCAGAGACAATATATTCTGACCCCGGTGTTATAGAGGGAGGAACAGACTGCTTTGGAGGAACCGGACGGAATCGTAAACATGCAGGACATCCGCACATTTTTCAGTACCGGTGCGCTCTGCAAGACTACCTGTGCCTGTATGTTTTTCGCTGTATCAGGATCGGACAGACATTGAACCATTGTTTCCAATGACATAATTCGCTCTCCTTCTTCCTTCTCTAATGGATTGCAACCACATTATTCCTATTCTCTCCAACAAGCTGTAATCTATGCCCGGAACAAAAAATTGATCAGGACAGCCAAAGGGTATAATGCTTCATCTTTACGCATACTGCTCCAGGATTCCGATCAGTGCGGAAGCGCTGCTGCTGTGGGAACGCTCGATGACCGCCTGACTGCGCTCCGCCTCGGCCACCGCACAGTGCACCATCTTGTGTGAAACTGTCGAAGTAAACAGAATAACCAGGTCCGGGCTGCCAATCTTGTTTTTCAGATCCGTCTTCATCTTGGTAAATACCTTGGCTTTGCACTTATAACGTTTACAAATATCCTTATACTGCGTTTCCATCCGCTCATGTCCGCCGATAATTACAACACTCATTATTTTACGTTCTCCTTACTTTTGTTAGCCTATTATAACCTGTATCCAAAAAAATAAGTCACCGATCAAAATCAGCCTCGAAAATATTTCGAGTCTGCACTATGGGCACGTTTCCTTTCTGTTCACTGCCATATTCTGTGACAGGACGTTTAAGGTCTTTTCTATGCAGTTAGTGTACTATAATCACGGTGTGCTGTCAATAACTTTTTTCAAAAACAGGACCTTTTCTATGAAATCGAGCAGGAGGCAGTGACTAAGCGCCATCCTTTCACAGTAGAAAAGAACCCCCGGAAATCACTCCGGGGGTTGCACCAACCATATCCACTTATCGCATCGTAATGTATCCATGATAATTTGTAAGATTGTTCGCCGTTGTATAATCAGCAACCGCTGCGCTGCAGATGTTGTGATACGGCTTCAGGAACGGGAAAGCGTCCTGCTGTGCCCACTCAGGCTTCTCGAGAGCTTTCATGTCCTCGACCATTACCTTATACCAGCCGGACTGGTTCTCAAACCAGACCTCAAGGGTCCAATCCATCACACAGCCGTTAATGTCTTTTTTCACCTTGCTGGCCAGAATACGCGTAACCTCAGGCGCCGCTTCCATAACCGGAACCACTTTCTCAAAGAGCCATTTCTCGCCCTCTTCCTTATCAACGCCTTCCGGGAATCCGATGGTCATGTTGAAACGGTAATTCGCGCCATCCTCGATGGTACGGCCTTTTCCCTTGATATCCTTCTCCCACCACATCGGAAGGAATGTAAAGATAAACGGTTTGCCGGCAGCATCATTCGACTGACGCGCTGCGTTTCCTGCGTCACCCTCAGCATCGATCTGTCCTGCGCCCAATGCAGCTTCCGGGATATTGCCCTGCCATACCAGCACATCCATCGGGAAAGTCTCAGCGATCGCCTTAATCTCCAGACGGGGATCCAGATCGCTTACCAGCCAGTGATGCTCAGTCAGCTGCATCCTTGCATATCCGAAGCGGTCGCCCTCGGGCGGAATCGGGAAGGACGGGTAAAACGAATACTTGGTTACATACGGCTCAAACTGGGAAATGCTGTCCGGCACATGTGTCTTATACAGCCATCTCTGCAATTTCGGACGATAATCCTCTTTTTCACAGTCTACATAAATCAGGCTGCGCATAGGCTCAAACTTGAAATCTGCCATTTTAAATACCCTCTTTCTATGAATTGTCTGACTGCTCCTAAGCAGAGCAGTTATAATTGAGTTCCTGTTATTGTGTTTTTTGATCTGCCGACAGCAAGCAATGCTGTCGTGCAAATCACATAGAAACAGGGAACAATCTCACAGAAAGCCCCCTGCTTCCGATGAGACCTCTCAAGTTCCCTGCCTTATGCTTCCCCTTACAAGATTGATTTCCTATCCCAAGAGTATACCTTCATCTCTTGAAAAACATATAGTATCGTCAGGTCCACAAAGTGAACCTGACGCAAATACCGATACTATGTATTATTTTGCCTTAGACGGCGGTGTTGTCGGTGCGCAAACCGCTGTGTAATGAGCTTTACGTGCCTTAAATTCCGGATCCTTACCGAGATTCATCAGTCGGCCCTCATTCTCAAAGATATCCTTACCATGAGCGAACTTGCCGCTCATAACGTCATGAGCATGCTCTAAAAGACCATTCGGCACGATAGATTCATCATTTGTGAACTTGAACGCGCCATCTACAATATTCAGGCGACCTTCCAGGCCACAGTACTCGCAGACACAGTGCGTAGTACCCGGGAAAATGTAGAATGCATTCCCCTGGCAGTGCGGGCAGGCGCCCTCTGTGCCTTTCCAGAGAGAGATATTCTCAGAACCCTCAACCTGCATATCCGTATCGATAATATACTGCGCAGCTTCCACAAGGTTCTTTGCGATCTGTTTCATGCGTTCAATCTTATCATCCTGCATGATAACATCCTTGCACCATGAGAAGTACTCGTTATTCACGATCTTCCACCCCTGGCTGAGCGCGAACATCGCATGATCAGTCTCGCAGCGCACGGCCCAGTCAGATCCGCCAATTCCGACGAACGCCATCGCTTTCTGCTTAAAGTATCTGGGATTTAATCCTTCCTTACCCTGCTCTTTCAGCTGTCCATCCAGCATTTTCAGCATACCCGTGTCATGACCGGGACCCATGCGGTCTGTGATCGCATGATACAATCCGGAAGCGCCGGACTCGAAAATCGGATCCACCATGATAACGCCGTCGGCTTCCACGATCTTCTCATAAAAAGTCTTGAAATCATCTTTACGTGTGCAGATCATGCCCTTGCCCATAACCAGACCTCTGGAACATGCTACGCAACCGGAGCAATACTGAATATCCCAGTCCAGAAGATGAATAAACTCGATCTCAGCCCCCATCTCCTTTGCAGTCTCCAGAGCGACACGGCACATCGTATCATTGTTGCCGTTCTTTGTTCCAAGAGAAACACCTAAAATTTTCATAGTTCTTACCCTCCTTGAAATATGGGTAGTGTCAAAAACTACCCTGTTTTTAGTGTCTAAAACCTATAAAAACCTTGAT
>JAJQCB010000248.1:0-8422 GCA_021203005.1 Clostridiales bacterium
GGCGCGGAGGTTTTCTCAATAAAATGTTTTTTCCACTGCATTGTTTCCGCATTGACCGCACAGCGGGAGAGATGAAGACTGTCGCTTAAGTCCTGGTCGTTCGGAACGCCCTTATAGTGGCACATGTTAAAGCAGCCGCTGTGGCAGAGAATACAGGGACGGATGTCTTCCTCTTTTTCATTGATCAGTTTGGTAACCCATTCCTGATCAGCCAGAAAGCGTCTGGCAAATCCCGCACCGTCAATTTCCCCGTTGTTGATAGCTTCCGCAGCCACCTGCGGGTCAAGCCGTCCGGCACATACGACGGGAATCTGTACAAATTTTTTGATATGAGCCACGTCTTCCAGGTTGCAGTTTTCCGGCATGTAAATCGGCGGATGCGCCCAGTACCAGGCGTCATAGGTTCCGTTGTCGCAGTTCAGCATATCGTATCCGGCGTCCTGCAGATATTTCGCGGCGCGTTCGGATTCTTCCATATCCCGTCCAGCTTCCACATATTCCTCGCCCGGCAGTGCGCCCCGGCGGAAGCCTTTTGTCTTCGACAGAACACTGTAGCGGAGGGAAACCGGGAAGTCATTTCCGCAGACTCGTTTTATCTCCTGAACGATTTCCACCGCAAAACGGTATCTGTTTTCAAAGGAACCGCCATACTCATCCGTCCGGTGATTCACATATTTATGCGTAAACTGATCCAGAAGATACCCCTCATGGACGGCATGAATCTCCACACCGTCCACTCCGGCATCCTTCAGGAGTTTCGCCGTTTTGCCGAAAGCATCTACGAATTCATGAATTTCCGCAACCGTCATCTCCCTCGAAGGCACCTTGTCTGACCACCGGTTGGGGGAAAGGCTGGCCGTTGCGGTAATCTTGTCCAGATCCATAAACGGTTTGGAAAGTACCCGCAACGCTTTGTTGGTGTATAGCTTTTCCATCAGTTCACTTACTGTGAAGGAGCGGCCGAAACCGGCCGTCAGCTGCACAAAAAGTTTGGCGCCGGTTTTGTGAAACTCGGGCATCCAGGCCGCCAGATCCTGATACATCTTTTTGTTTTTGTAAAGCCATTGTCCGAACATCGGGTTGTAGACTGGCTGGCATCCCGGCAGAACAAGCCCGGCGTTATTTTGGGCGACGCTCAGAATAAAACGGGCGCCATCCTCGTCAAAATGATTTTTTTCCATCCAGCCAAACAGATCTGTTCCGCCCATAGAGGTCAGGACGATCCTGTTTTTTATCTCAATGTTTCCGATTTTCCACGGCGTAAACAACGCCTCATACTCTTTTTTCATACGCGAAAACCTCTCCTGTTCACGAGTCCACTTGTTTTTCTTGTCAGGAACATTTCATGATAAATATATTTTTCCAATTATCTGACATTAATTGATCCGGCATATAAAGTATATCACTTATCTGTCATTGCAATCCGCAATTTTACTCCGGTATAATCGGCAGCGTAATCTTTGACTGGTGCTCCGCATCCCGGTAAACCGTCACCACCGTATCCTCGCTCAGCGCACTGTTGGTCTCAAATGTCGGCGTATTTACACAGGAGATAGAAATCCGGATACTGTGCCCTTCTAAAAATGTCCATGATGTCGGGAAAAGTGTGATTGCAAACTCCACAATCGCATCGTCTGCAAAAATATCAGAGACATATTGTTCTTCCTCAAACCCGTGCCAGATCAGATCCGGCAGCACATCGACATCCGTTCCGCCCTGAATCATCGTGTCATTGTCGTAGGTCGCGGCAAATCCGGCTGTCAGCACGCCCTCCGTCACCAGAATTGCTGTGCCGTCCTCATCCACATCCTCCATATAAACGTAAAAATCCGCGTCGTCAGAGGTACTGGAAGCATAGAATGTGATGACCGGGTATCCGGTAACCTCAGTATCCTCTGTGACGGCTTCCGTTGTATAGGTAAGACAGATTTCATCCATCTCCGTCCGGTCTGGCACTTCATCCGGAGCGACCATCACGTAGCGGGATACGCCGTAATCATACCACTCGGACTCCCAGCTGGAATCCTGCGTCAGATCTACCTGATAATCATCCGTCCCTGTCTCTACCGTGCCAAGCTCTGTTGTCAGAATGCCGTCCTGGGCAAAATAGTAATCCGTTTCCACCTGTCTGGCCAGCGGGAACTCATCCTCGAACCGCCAGCCGTCCCCGTTCATATTGTAGAGGTAGATCGGGGATTCCGTGTCGATTCCGTTCTCTATTCCTTTCAGATAGCAGTCATAAAAACGCACCAGTTCAATTGCGTAGGCATCTATGGAGCTTTCCTCATCCTCCCTGCAGTATTCCCAGAACGGAGATTCTGTCTCATGATAACCCGGATCGATAATCATTTTGGAACTGTTCGTGGACATCATGGTATTGTACAATTCGGTTGTGCTGGTAATGAAAGTATCCATCCAGCTTCCGTGGTTGTAGATGGCAATATCGGTATCCATGATGTCCGCGATATAGGCGGACGGGCTGGCTTCATACGCGCTGATCGTCAGGGAATGCTCTCCGCTGCCCAATTCCACATCCGAATCAATGTATTCCACCAGAGAACCTAAGGTATTGTATGGAACATTAGACTTATGCTCGTAGGTGGCGAGATAGTAAATATGTTCCCGGGAATTTCCGTCCGCGTACTGCGGCTCGTCGTCCGGATCTTCCGGATAATTATAGTCATCCAGGAAATCCCCGTCACCGTCCAGATCCAGCGGCACCTCATCCCACAATTCCCCATCGCCATCCTCATCGACAACCGGTGCGGTGGGATAAACATATTCGTCCGGCAGATAATTATTCATCTCATACAGCGTCTGGATGTCCTCCGAAGAGTACAATTCACAGAATACTCCGCCGGGGCGCATCTCCGTGCTGAAGCCATCCATAGCCACTACTTCCGGGAAAATCGCTTTCAATGCCTCCGGATCCTGGGCAGCTGTCACCAGCTGTGTATATCCCAGATAAGAGCCGCCGAACATACCGACATTTCCGTCTGACCAGTCCTGTTCGGCAATCCAGTCAATCAGTTCCGCTCCGTCTGTCCCGATCTCCGGCATAAAGTCAATCTTCACGCCATAGGAAGCACCCGTTCCGCGGACATCCGCACAAACATAAGCGTATCCGTAAGAAAGCAGAGTCTGAACAATCGTATCGCTGGAGCCGTAGACACTGTCGTGAGAATTCGCACGGTCCATAATGTGATCGGCGGTCCCGATCCCGATTCCAATCCCAATCTTCATTTTAATCCTGTCCAGAAGAGTCATCTCCACCGGGATAACATAAGCCCGTCCGTAAGGTGTATACTGAAAAACCACCGGGTAAGAACCTGTATCATCCTCCGGTCCGTCCGCCGGAAGATAAATGTCCACGGCAATCTTCACGCCATCCGACATCTCCACATACTCCGATGTCTTCGTGTAAGAACTGTACTCCGCTGTCGAATATCCGCTGTAATTGAAAGGCTCGCTCACCTTCTCCGTACTGGAAGACGCCAGCGACATGGAAATCGAATTGTCCTGCTGCAGCCAGAGCCTGAGTCCTCCGGCGCCGACGGCGACCAGACAACAGATAACAACTAAGATAATTATTCGTTTTCTCCTTTTCATGTCATTCCTCCTGCAATTCCTCCCCGGACATCTCCGACAATCGCCACAGGATATCCGACAGCGTCTCCACTGTAGGCACCAGCGCGTCCTTTTCAATCTTATCCGCGGTATCGATCATATCATAGAGATAAATCGGCGCGCTGATCAGGCTCACCAGCGCAATCCCCTGCTGGTAAAAGTCATTGGCGTCCGTAAATACATCCTCCCCCAGCAGTGTCGCTCCTAAAACAAGAGAACGATCCAGCCCGTGCCGTACGATTTCCTCGTTTACCACCTGTATCAGTGCATCGCTGCCGCTGACAAAGAAAATCCGCGGATCGATCTCACCGGTCTCTTCCAGACCGCCGTCTGAGGTGACCGTATATTCTTTGGCGATATGCTCCACACAGAGGTTTGCGACAATACTGCAGTCATCCCCGAACAGTTCTTCCACCACTGCGTCATGTGTAGTGTAATCGCTGAAATGCGTATCCATGGCAATAAAAAGCAGTGTCTTTTCCCGGTCTTCCTCCGGAATCTGTGAGTAAAAATCCGCCATGGCCAGAAGGCAGGCCGTGCCGGAAGCGTCCTCCACCGCGCCTGATGTGATGGAATCATAATGGGATTGCACCATGATCGTCTCTTCGGAATTGCCCGGCAGGTATCCGATCACGGCACCGGAATCTACCTCCTCGAGCGAACCGCTCATTGTAAGAGTTGCTGTGATACCGTCATCGGAATTATTGATCAGTTCCTTAATCACATCTCCGGTGCTGTTGCTCACGAAAACGCCGGGGATCGTCATGTCGCCAAGGTAAGTGTAATCCTCAGCAAGATATACACAGCTGTCGTAGTAATCCGTCAGAATCCCGATATAACCTGCAGCGCCTTTCTCCGTATAATTAAAATACCCTTCGTAAAAAGATTCTGTCAGATAGGTGACCTGCTTCGAGCCGAGCAAAGACAATGTATTGTCCGGATCATAGAAAAGCTTTGATATCAGTTTTGCCGCGAGATAGGGAATCGACTGAAAGGAAATATCCGCAACCACAATTTTTCCTTCAACGTCTATGTTCGCGCCCGTCTTGCTCCCCACATAGACCAGTTCCGCTTCCGCCGAGACGTCAAAGTCTGTGTATGTCCCGTCCGTGCAGGTGTAGGTGATATACTGGCTTTCCAGTTCTTCTCCATTCACCGTGAGTGTGCAGCTGTCGCAGGTATAAAGGGATGTCTTTGCCGGAATCACGGTGACATCCTCCAGACCAAATTCCTCAAATTTTTCCAGAACATAAGCCTGCGCTTCCTCGCCTGCCTCCGTTCCCGGCAGCCGGACTCCCATATCTACCAGATCTGTCGCCCAGCTGTAAATCGTATCCTCATCCGGTATTCCCGCACTATACTGAGCAGTAGCCGAATCATCCATAGACAGCTGTTCCAGTTTGCTGATTTTTACGGATGGAATGACAAACAGCACAGATACAAGCACAACAGCGGCAGCCAGTACAATCGCAAGCACCGCTATGCCAATCTTTTTCATAATTCTCATTTTGCCTGCTTCTCCTTTCTGAAAACGGTTGATTTAATTTACACTTAATAGTATAATTTCTTATAAATTAATTTACTATAGACAATTAACGTCCGATTGTAGCCTAATTTACATAAAATATATAGATTGTAAAAGAATTAAACTAATAAGGAGAATTTCTGTGAACGCAAATGACAGACGAGTGAAAAAAACACAAAAGGCATTACAGAATGCACTCGCGGAATTAATGCAGGAAAAGGATCTGCACCATATCACCGTGCAGGAGCTTGCGGACAGAGCGGATATCCACCGTGTGACTTTTTACACACATTATCATGATGTTTATGATTTATATGAACAGCTTGTGGAAAAAACTTTGTCGGAGCTGGGCAGTATTGTCCAAAATGATCCGTCGCATCTTTACGAGGGGATTTATGATGAAATCACAGATTATATCTATGCGAATCAGACACTGTTTCATATGCTTCTATGCAGCGGGAATACTGCGTTTACAAACCGGCTGAGTGAACTGTTTGAGATGAAATATTTAAGTATCTGGCTGTTTGAGGACAATCTGACAGAGATCACGGCAGAAATGCGCTATCTGACTGCTTACCATGTTCACGGCTGCCTTGCCATCGTTACTACGTGGGCGAGGAGCAATTTTGCCAGTCCGAAAGATGAGATTATCAGGCTTCTGATCCAGGCGGATGAAAACTTTGAACAGATGCTGGTGTGATCGGAAAGAAAAGTGTCCAATCTCTCAAAATTTTGTGAATAATCAGTGAAAAACAGCGCAGAATATTTTTTCGCTGTTATGCTGTAGCAAAGGAGACAGGCTATGAACATATTATTGGCGGAAGACGAAACATCATTGGCGAGGGCTGTGAGCACAATTCTTTCCCGGAATGGATGGGAAGTAGATGTGGCAGAGGATGGCAGACAGGCATTGGACAAGATAAGAGCGGGAAGTTATGATGCGCTTGTTCTGGATATCATGATGCCAAAGGCAGATGGAATCACGGTGTTGAAAACAATTCGCGCAGAGGGGGATTTAACTCCGGTGCTGATGCTTACCGCGAAAGCGGAGGTGGATGATAAGGTGACCGGGCTGGAAGCCGGTGCAAATGATTATCTGACGAAACCGTTCCAGAGCAAAGAGCTGATGGCCCGGATTAAAGCTATGACCCGCGCCCAGAATTTCCAGGAGCACCCGAAGCTGCGTCTCGGCAACGTGAGCCTGGACCGGAAGAATCTGGAACTGTCCACCCCTTCCGGCTCCCTGAGGCTGGCTTACCGGGAATCCCGGATGCTGGAGATACTGATGACGAATCCGCAGGGCAGTATCCCGCGGGAGCGGCTTCTGGAAAAAATCTGGAAAGATGAGGAAACGGACGGAGAAGCGGTGAAAGTATATGTTTCCTACCTTAAGCATAAACTCACTGCGCTTCACGCTGACATTTGTATTACAGAGAAGGCGCCCGGGGAATACGGTCTGGAAAACGGAGCTGATATTATGATCAAAAAACTGCGTTTCAAAATGATCGGTGTTTCCATGCTCTCTCTTGTATTGGTTCTGGGTGTAGTTCTCCTGCTTGCCAACGTGATTAGTTACAGGGAAGTGATTGCAGATGCGGACCTGACGCTTTCTATTCTGGCGGAAAACCAGGGAACCTTTCCGGAATCCTATGAGGAATGGGGGGAGCGGGCGATTTTGGATTCGGAAGAGCTGGCGTACGAGACACGCTTTTTCTATGTGCTTCTGAATGATGATGGGGATGCTGTGCTGACCTCCACGGATCAGATTGCAGCGGTAGACCAGCATGCCGCCGAGGAGTATGCGCAGGATGTTTATATATCCGGCAATACGAAAGGGTTTACAGACGTATACCGCTATCTGACTGCAGAAACAGATGAGGGGACTCTTATAATTTTCCTGGATTGTAATCGCTCCATCAGCAATGCCAGAAGGCTTGCCCTGATCAGCGTAGGTGTGTCGATTGGCGGGCTGGGAGTTGTGTTTTTTCTTCTGCTGATTATCTCTGAAAAAGTAATGGCTCCGTTTGCGGAGAATTATGAAAAACAGAAGCGCTTCATTACCGATGCAGGTCATGAACTCAAGACTCCGCTGGCTGTGATTGCCGCAGACACGGAGGTTCTGGAGATGGATCTGGAAAGAAATGAATGGCTGGCAGATATCAAAGCCCAGACCGTGCGGCTGACAGAGCTCACCAATGACCTGATCGTATTGTCCCGGATGGAAGAGCGGAATGACAGCAGCGCTCAAATGGAAGAAATTGATTTTTCCGCACTGGCGGCAGAAACAGGCGATTCCTTTCAGATGATGGCCGCCGCACAAAAAAAAGACCTGTACTGCGAGATTGAACCGGAGATTAGGATCTGCGGCGATGAAAAAGCGCTGCGGAGGCTGGTCAGTATTTTGCTGGATAATGCCTGCAAGTATTCGGAAGCGGGCGGTAAGATCCGGCTGGAACTGAAAAAAGCGAAGCGCCAGGTACGGCTGTCTGTCTACAATACAACGCCGGAAATTAAGAGAGAAACCCTACCGCATCTGTTTGACCGGTTCTACCGGACAGACGAATCCCGCAACTCACAGACCGGTGGTTACGGGTTGGGGCTCTCCATCGCCGCCTCGACGGTGGCGGCGCACAAAGGGAAGATCACGGCCGCGACGGAGGACGGAAAGTCGCTGCTGATCACAGCGGTATTTCCCGTGTAAATATATAGACAATCTGAGGAAAGACATATGACATATGAAGAATATTACCAGGAGTATTATCCTCTACTGAAAGAAACCGAAGAGAAGCTTGTGAATCTGGTGAAGGAATACCCGCTTCACAACCCGGTTGGGGAGTATGAGCCGGTCTTATACTGTAAGTCGCGCATCAAAACGCCGAAGAGTATGGTCGGTAAGCTGCAGCGCAGAGGACTACCGACAGACAAGGATACCGCCATGAGAGAGATGCATGACGCCGTCGGAATCCGGGTCATCTGCTCGTTTGCAGACAATGTATATGAAGTTGCTGACTGGCTTTGCGGCAGGGAAGAGTTTGAAGTGGAGAAGCGGAAAGATTATATGTCCTATCCGAAGCCGAATGGGTACCGCAGTTTGCATCTAATCCTGAAGGTGCGCACAGACAGCGGGGATATCCTGTGGGCTGAGATTCAGCTCAGGACGATTGCAATAGATTTCTGGGCGGCACTGGAGCACCAGATCAAATACAAGCATGAAATCAGGCATGAGAAGGTGATCCGGGATGAACTGAAGCGCTGTGCGGACGAGATCGC
>JAJQCB010000248.1:8522-9595 GCA_021203005.1 Clostridiales bacterium
ATTGTCATCACCAACGCCAGCGCCAGTGCCAGAATAAAGCGGTACATGGTGCTTTCGCTGCCGGTAATTGCCCGGGCAACATTTGTAAGCTGCGGGGTGAGGAAGGTTCCGATGTTGCTGGCCGCCATGATGACCGCCGCTGCCATGGCGAGCTCCTGGGAAGATTTGCAGAACGAGGACGCCTGTAGGATGCACTGGGGCGATACCAGGCTGATGGACATGCCGGCCAGCAGACATCCGATGTAAAGGCAGGCCACATTTGCCCTTGCAATCATAATCAGAAAACCTGCAACCATAAACAGGAATCCAAGGGGAATCGTAAAGACGCCCAGGCGTTTGGAAAAGATGCCGAATGCGATTCCCATCAGTGTCCCGCCCAGCAGAAATACAGTTGCCGCCCAGCCCGCCACTACAGAGTTGCCGATGCCGAACTCCGTCACGTACATGGAAAGGTTGGTAGGACCTGCGTTAAACAGAAACAGCAGCATAACCGAGATAACCACATAAATCCATACCTTTCCGTTTTTCAGAAGCGAACCGGCGCTGTTTCCTCCGGTGGTTTCAGCGGCCTCATTCTGCTGTTTCTGCAGAACGGGTGTTTCTTTCGGTACAAACAGGATCAGAAAGAGCAATCCCGGCACAGCAATCAGATACACCAGATAGTCAAAATTCCAGGCGATGGCGGTGAGTACACCGCCCACCGCTGTCATGATCATACCGCCTACGTTGGCGGCACTGGTCTGGAGTCCCATAAGGTTTTCCTTTTCCTGTCCCTCATAGTAGTCGGAAATCAGTGACACGGTCAGCGCTGAGATCAGACCCATGCCGATTCCCATCAGTGCGGACCATGCGAAAAGAACGGCCAGGCTCTGATGGAAACAGGTTCCGAGTACCGCGGTGGCGCAGATGCACAGACTTCCAGTTCCGATAAGGTATTTTTTCGGAAAGACGGAGGTCAGCCATGCTGAAATCAGCGAGAGAATCACGACAAAGATTCCGGGCAGGGTCATGAGCATTTGAATGGTAGATGTTGCAACGTCGGGAAATGCCGCAGCCATATCTGACATGGCGGG
>JAJQCB010000194.1 GCA_021203005.1 Clostridiales bacterium
TGGGACTTGCCGTGCTTCCGGCCCGCTTAAAATCCGAGATGGATCTCATGGCGGAGTACATCCTTGCGGGGAAAGACCTGCGCGCGGATGAGGCGCTGGAAAAGCACGCCGACTGGTACGACACCTTTAAGGATTCCTACACCTTTACGGAAGAGAACGTGGAAACCATCCTGCAGGACGAGATCGGCAAAGTATTTGTCAAAGTCCTGGAGGACGCCGGGGTCTACAAATGCACGCCGGAGGGAAGAGAAGCATTCCAGCGATTTATTGGTACTTTGTAATTAGAAAACGTAAATGGGATTTTGTGTACGCATCTAACTGATTACTAATATATGAGTTGCAAAATCCCCTGTAAATAAGGAGGAGAACCATGACAATTTTAGTGACAGGCGGCGCCGGCTACATCGGCAGCCACACATGTGTAGAATTATTAAACGCGGGCTATGACGTAGTCGTAGTCGACAATCTGTACAACTCCAGTGAGAAAGCACTGGACCGTGTGCAGGAGATTACCGGAAAGACCCTTAAATTTTACGAGGCGGACATTCTTGACCGCGATGCGATGAACAAGGTATTTGAGGAAAACGAGATCGAAGCGGTGATCCATTTTGCCGGATTGAAAGCGGTGGGTGAGTCCGTACAGAAGCCGATTGAGTATTATCACAACAACATCGGCGGCACTCTGGTGCTGACAGATGTGATGCGCAACCACGGCTGCAAGAACATCATCTTCAGCTCTTCCGCGACGGTCTACGGCGACCCGGCCATGATCCCGATCACAGAGGAATGCCCCAAAGGAACCTGCACGAACCCTTACGGCTGGACAAAGAGCATGCTGGAGCAGGTGCTCACCGACATCCACACCTCCGACCCGGAGTGGAATGTGGTGCTGCTTCGCTACTTTAACCCTATCGGCGCGCATAAGAGCGGCATGATCGGCGAGGATCCCAAGGGAATTCCCAACAACCTGCTTCCCTATGTGGCGCAGGTGGCCATCGGCAAGCTGGAGTGCCTGGGCGTCTTCGGCGACGACTATGACACGCCGGACGGAACGGGCGTCCGTGATTATATCCACGTGGTAGACCTGGCTGTGGGTCATGTAAAAGCCATCGAGAAGCTGGCCGATAAGGAAGGCGTTTCTATCTATAACCTCGGCACGGGCAACGGCTACAGTGTGCTGCAGGTGGTGCACGCGTTTGAAAAAGCCTGCGGGCATCCTATCAACTATCAGATCAAGCCCCGCCGTGCCGGAGATATCGCGATGTGCTACTGCGATCCGGCTAAGGCAAAAGCGGAGCTGGGCTGGGAGGCGCAGTACGGCATCGAGGAGATGTGCGCGGACTCCTGGAGATGGCAGAGCAACAATCCGAACGGGTATGCTGAATGAAAAAACTTAAAACTTAAGGGGAGTGTAATCCGGGGAAGTTTACAGGAAAGGAAGCGGCAGAAACGGTAAGGAACTATCGAAAAATAATATGTTTACGATAGTTCCTTGCGGACAGCCGCGGAAGACAGGTTTTATTTATGTACACAATATCGAGGCATATCACGCGGAAACCGAAGAAATTTTCCAAACCTCTGCAGAGAGCAATGATTGTCTTTACCGTCATTTTTGTTCTGTGCGGTATTATTTTTGAGAATGGTTACTTTATGCCGGCTTTTCTGATGGCCGGGCTGTATTTTCTGTATACGGGATTTTCCTGTACGGGATTCGATTATACGTTTGAACAGGATTTTTTTTCAGTAGAGACTATTTATGGAAAAAGCCGCCGCAGGGAGAGCCAGGTGCTTTATTACAAGAACCTGGAAGTCATTGCTCCGCCGGATCATGAGACCGTCTTAAAATACAAGAAAAATGGCGGGACGGAGAAGATAAAAAAATATGATTATACCTCCTATCAGGATAATGTTCCTTATTATACGGTCATTATCCGGACAGAGGAAAAGGATAGTAAGAAGATTAAGCTGCTTATGGATCTGGATGAAGAAATCCTGCGCATGCTGAAGCTCCGCTATCCGCAGAAGGTGTTTTTGCAATGAAAAAGACAAAGGGAAAAGTGGAACTCAGGTATTATGAGATTCCGCAGAATGAGTTTCTGATTGCCCTTCAGGGGGGAGCATGGAAGAGAAAATATGAGAATCTGATGCATTTTCACAATCTCCTGGAAATCGGCGTCTGCCGCAGCGGAAACGGGGTGATGCGGTTGGAGGACGAGGACTGGGATTACGAAGAAGGCACTCTTACCGTGATTCCGTCCAATTATCCCCACACGACGATCAGCAGCGGAGATTCGGAGAGCCAGTGGGAATATCTGTTCGTGGATGCGGAAAAGGTGCTGCAGGCGATGTATCCGGACGATCTCCTGTTTCAGCAGAAGATGCTGGAGCGGGTGAACAGAAAACCTTTTTTGGGGACGGAAAAATCTGTGCCGGAGCTGTCTGTTATCATTCAGACTATCTTAAATGAGATGCGCGACAAACGGGATCCTCTTTATCGTGAAAGTGTACGCGGTCTTACCCTTTCGCTGATGATCAATGTGGCGCGGGTGAATACAGGTACCGCCGTGATGCCGGAAGGACTAAGGGTAAAAACCGGATTTGACCAGATCCGGCCGGCGCTGGAATATATCCGCACGCATTATGATTCTCCGATGAAGATTTCTGAGATTGCTGCCGTCTGCCATGTGAGCGAATCCCACTTCCGCCGTCTGTTTGAGGAGAACATCGGCATGACGCCGGTAGAATATTTAAATCAGGTCCGTATTCACAGAGCCTGTGACCTGATTCTGAAGACGGGATGCTCCATGGAGGAAATAGCGGCAAAAGTCGGGTTTACCACGACCTCCACATTTAACCGTAATTTTAAGCGGATTACAGGGACATCTCCCTATCAGTGGAAGCGCAGACCGGACAATTATGAGGGCAGGTTATCGCAGTTTAATATTATGATTGAAAAGGGATGGTAACCGGATGGTGATTCATTCGTAAAAATGCAGAAAAACAGGAAGCGATTTTGTAGGAATTGCAAAATTGACAGAAAAATCGGTTTGTTTTTTGCTGAAAATGTAAAAAAGAACCGATTTTTTGTCGCTTCTTTGGGCGATTTTTTTGATAAACCATCGAAAATGCATGCTTTAGAGGCAAAAACGCAAACAATCACAGGGTGGGCTCTGATATAATATACACATGTGAAAACGATTTTTTTGGGTCAATTTTGACAGATTGGACAAAGAAAATCGTGACACGTACATTAAATTTATTCATGAGGAGGAGAACACATGAAGAAGAAAATTATTTCTATCATGCTCGTAGGTGCGATGGTAGCATCTATGGGCGCAATGGCAGGCTGCGGAAGCAGCGACAGCAGCAGCTCCACAGACGGCAGCGCGGCTGCGGAGACTTCCACTGATTCTGAAGATACTTCCACCACCACCGTTGAGGGTACAGAGACTCTTACCGTATGGTGCTGGGACGCATCGTTCAACATTCCGGCGATTGAGGAAGCGGCAAACATCTACAAGGAAGAGGTTAATGAGAACTTCGGTATCACGATCGTTGAGACCCTGTCCGACGACTGCGAGACCCTGCTGACCACAGCGGGCGAGGCCGGCGACTTCAGCACACTTCCCGATATCTGCCTGATGCAGGATAACTCTTATCAGAAGTTCGTATACCTGTATCCGGAAGCATTTACTGACCTGACCGATTCCGGCATCGACTTTGCAAGCTTCCCGGATGCGAAGGTTGCTTACTCCACCGTTGACGGTGCAAACTACGGTGTTCCGTTCGACAGCGGCACAGTTGTCGGCGCTTACAGAATCGATATTCTGGAGGAGTGCGGCTACACCATCGAGGATCTGGAAGACATCGACTGGGATCGCTTCATCGAGATCGGCGAGGACGTCTACGCACAGACTGGTATGGCTATGATCTCCGTTCAGTCGGATTCCCCGGACCTGATTCTTGAGATGCTTCAGTCCGCAGGCGCTTCCATGTTCAACGAGGACGGCACCGCGAACCTGACTGACAACTCCGCACTGGAAGAGTGCATCAACATCTACGTAGAGATGGTTGAGAAAGGCGTTCTGCTTGAGGTTAACTCCTGGGATGAGTATGTTGCTTCCATCACCAACAGCCAGGTTGTCGGCACGATCAACGGCTGCTGGATCTGCGCGACCATCATGAGCGTTGAGGACTTCTCCGGACTTTGGGATCTCACCAATATGCCGGCTCTGGTTGAGACTGAGGGCGCGACCAACTACTCCAACAACGGCGGATCTTCCTGGTACATCACCGCGAACTGCTCCGATGTTGATCTGGCGATCGACTTCCTGTCCTACACATTCGCAGGCAGCGTAGAGTTGTATGAGACCATCCTTCCGTCTACGGCAGCAATCGCTACCTATATTCCGGCCGGTGATTCCGATGTTTACAGCGAGCCGCAGGAGTTCTGGAATGACGAAGCAATCTATGCGACCATCATGGAATACACTGATCTGGTTCCGAGCAACAACACCAGCGCGATGTACTATGATGTCCGCGGTTATGTCGGCACTGCGATGCAGAACATCATTCAGGGTTCCGACATGGCGACCGAGCTTGAGGATGCACAGAGCCAGTCTGACTTTGCAGGTGAGAACCTTGGCCTGCAGTAAGACTGCATTCTGACGGCAACTGAACAATAAGTGATCTTGTGCGGGGGCTGCTGCGTGCAGCCTCCGCAGTTTTGAAAAGAAGGGGGTTTTGAAGTGGAACCGAAAAAGAAAAGTATGTCTCTGATGGCGAAGCAGAATTCGGCCGGCTGGGTATTTCTGATCCCTGCCTCCGCTATGATCGCGATCATGAGCTTTTTTCCGATGATAAAAGCGTTCGTCATGTCGCTGCAGACAGGGTCGGGCTCGAGAACGGAATTTGCCGGATTCTACAATTATATCCGCATGTTCCAGGATAAGATTTTTATCCGCTCCATCGGGAACACATTCCTGTACCTGGCAATTGAGGTACCGATCATGCTGGTGCTGGCTATTCTGCTGGCGCAGCTGCTGAACAATCAGCATCTGAAGTTTAAAGGTCTTTTCCGTACCTGCGTTTTCCTGCCCTGTGCGACTTCGCTGGTATCCTATGCGATTATCTTCCGTTTCCTGTTTGCTACGGACGGATTTGTGAACCATCTTTTACAGGGACTTCATATTACAAGTGCCAATATCAACTTCCTGGGTACGGCCGGCACGGCAAAGTTTGTTATCATCTTTGCTCTGATCTGGAGATGGACCGGATATAACATGGTCTTCTTCCTGGCTGGTCTGCAGAATATTGAGTATTCTGTCTATGAGGCGGCGCAGATCGACGGCGCCAACGGATGGAAGACATTCTGGAGCATCACCGTTCCGCTGTTAAAGCCGGTTATCGTTATGACAGCTATTCAGTCTATCAACGGTACCCTGCAGCTCTTCGACGAGTCAATGAACCTGACAAACGGCGGTCCCGCGAATGCGACGATTACCATGTCTCACTATGTATATAATAAAGCTTTCGTGAATGCGTCCGGCTTTGGTTACGCCTGTGCGATGGCCTTTTTAATCTTTATTTTAGTGGCGATCCTTGCCGCAATCAGTCAGAAAGTGGGTGATACGCGTGACTAAGAAAAATAATACTTCCATGATTCAGCGGAGACTGATTCCATCCTATATCTTTCTGATCATTATGTCCATTTATTCCGTGTTCCCGTTCTACTGGATGATCTCGGCGGCGACCAACACGATGGCGGATGTATCCAGAGGTAAGCTTTTACCGGGAACCTACGCGGTGCAGAACTTTAAGAATCTGCTGGATAACCAGCCACTGGGAAAGGCGATGGGCAACTCCTTTGCCTATGCCATCAGCGTGACATTGATCTGCCTGTTTATCTGTTCCCTGGCCGGCTTTGGTTTTGAGCTGTATCATGACAAATATAAAGATATGCTGTTCCGGATTCTTCTGCTGGCTATGATGATCCCGCAGGTGGCGACCATGGTTCCGCTGTTTAAGCTGTTCTCCGCATGGGGACTCTTAAACTCGATCCCCGGCTTCTTCCTGCCGATGATCGCGACACCGTTTATGATCATGATGTTCCGTAACAACTCTCGAAACTTCCCGGTGGCGCTTTTGGAAGCGGCTCGTCTGGATGGCTTGAATGAATTCGGTATTTTCCTTCGGATTTACATGCCGACAATGAAGTCTACTTACGCAGCTGCAGCGGTTATCACGTTCATGAACGCGTGGAACGCTTATCTGTGGCCGAAAGTATGTATGACAGACGGACAGTCGCTGAACATGGTTATGCTGGTATCCAACCTGACCGGCGGATATGTCATCGATTACGGTATGATCATGATGGCCGTGCTGTTCTGCTCCATCCCGACGATGGTTGTATTCTTCGTACTGCAGAAACAGTTCGCAGAAGGTATTACCGGTGCGGTAAAATAATGAAAGTGTATAGGGATTGCGATGATGAATCGTATATACAAAAAGAAACTGCCTTTTGGGCAGTTTCTTTTTTGGGGCTGTTTTTTTACTCTGTTTCTGAATCTGCCGATTCGTCAATTGCAAGATCCATGACTTTGCTTCCGTCCTTATACAGGGTGATGGAGTCATAATTATCATCGGCGGTGTATGTGTAAATCGTGGAGGAATCGCTGCCGTTCATCACGATATACTCCTCATCAGCCACATATTGCAGCCATACTTCCGCGTAGAATATGCCGTCGCTTGTGAACGTGTAGTAACGCCCGTCGCTGCCCTCGTAGACGCCGTCAAAGTATTCCGTGCCGAGAATGCCGTCCGTTCCCTCCGTCGGAGTCAGCGTCATGGTCGCGGAGGTGTCGTCGAAATCCGGCTCTTCCCCTTCGGTATAAAGTGTTTTGTCATAGGTGCCGTCCCCGTTGTCCCGCAGGGCATAAGTGGAACTGGCCATCTGATCCTGGTCGGTATCCGCGTAGTAGACGAAGGTGACGATGGGATAACCGTCCTCTGAAGTCTGAAGAGTATAGTAGCCGACATACCCGTATTTGCAGTCGCCGTCCTCCTCAAAAAGCATGCGGACTCGGACGGTGCTGCCGGACCAGTAGGTCTTGTTCAGCGTCACGGTGGATTCAATGTCGTCCGCGGTGACGGAATCGGATGACTCATTTGTGTCGGATTCGGCTGAGGTGTTTGTATCAGCATTGTTCGCTGTGCTGCGGTCGGACTGGCAGGCGGTGAGTGCCGTCAGCCCTGCTGTCAGGGAGAGAACCAGCAGAAATTTTTTTCTCTTCATAGTGTGCTCCTTGTATTGGAAATTTATTGTGTGCTTGAAATGCTGTTTTCTATACTAACATGTTTTGGAGGATTCGGCAAGTTGGGGTGAGGTATCACTGAAAAAATGGAAAAATAATGTTGTGATTTATAAGCAGAATCGTTACAATGAAAGAAAACATTATGGAAGGGGAAGCGGTATGAGTGTGAAATTTGACCGATTTTTGTATGGAGGGGATTACAATCCCGATCAGTGGCTGGAGTATCCGGAGATTCTGGAGGACGACATCCGTCTGATGAAGCAGGCGCATATCAACACGGTTTCACTGGGGATTTTTGCCTGGGCGAAGCTGGAGCCGGAGGAGGGAGTCTGCGATTTTGACTGGATGGAGGAGATAATCGACCGCCTGTATGAGAATGGGATTTCAGTGAATCTGGCGACGCCCTCCGGCGCACGGCCGCACTGGATGGCGGATCGGTATCCGGAGGTGCTCCGGGTCAACGAGACGCGGCAGCGCGAATTGTTCGGCACGCGGCACAATCATTGTTATACGTCGCCGGTTTACCGGGAGAAGGTTCGCAAGCTGAATCAGAGGCTGGCGGAGCGTTTTGACGATCATCCGGGTGTGATTCTCTGGCATGTTTCCAATGAATATACAGGGGAATGCCATTGCCCGCTGTGCCAGCAGGCGTTCCGGGACTGGGTGAAGGACAGATATCACACGATCGATGAGGTCAATCGCCGGTGGAATACTTCTTTCTGGAGTCATGATTATCAGAGTTTTGATCAGATTGAGAGTCCGTCTTCGATTGGAGAAAATTCCATCCAGGGACTGTATCTGGACTGGCGGAGGTTCGTGAGCCATCAGACGACGGATTTCTGCCGGGCAGAGGTGGCGGCGCTTAAGGAGGCCGGGGCGAAAAAACCGGTCACGACGAACATGTTTTATAATAATCCGTTTGTCAACTATTACGAGCTGGCGGACGCGGTGGATATCGTGTCCTGGGACAGCTATCCTTTCTGGCACAAGGGTCCGGAGAGTCAGACTGCGGTAAATGCCGGGATGCAGCATGATGTGATGCGCGCCATGAAGCGGGAACCGTTCCTGCTGATGGAGTCCTGCCCGGGACCGACGAACTGGGTGCCGGTCAGCAAGCTGAAGCGGCCGGGCATGCTGGAGACGGCATCTTTGCAGGCGATCGCCCACGGATCGGACAGTGTTCTGTATTTCCAGATCCGGAAAGGCCGGGGTGGTTTTGAGAAGCTTCATGGTGCTGTGATTGATCACTATGGGAAAGAGGATGACCGTACTTATCAGGAATGCTGTCAGGTGGGAACAGACCTGGAGGCGATACAGCGGTTAAATCATTCGAAGGTGGAAGCATCTGTGGCGGTGATTTATGACTGGGAAAACCGCTGAGCCCTGGAGGCGTCTGCCGGTCCCCGGAATGAGAATATGTACTATCGGGAAGCGGTGGAGAAGTCCTACAGTGCATTCCGCCGCCAGGGCGTCAATGTGGATGTGATCGATATGACGAAATCTCTGGAACCTTATCAGGTGGTTGCGGCTCCCATGGTGTATATGTTCCGCGCAGGGTTTGAGGAGAAAGTTCGTGCTTTTGTGGAGCGGGGAGGTGTGTTTATCATGACCTACTGGACCGGCGTGGTGGATGAGAATGACCTGTGCTTCCTTGGCGGGACGCCGGGAGGTCTGATGGATGTGATGGGACTGCGCAGCACGGAGATTGACGCGCTCTACGAGGGAGAGTCCAATACATTGCGGGCGGTGGATGCAGAGATGCCCGGAGGGGACAGTTCCTGTGCAGGGGATGTACATGATTCTGACATATGCAGCGGGGATGGGACCGGTGTGTGGGATTCTTTGGATTCTAACGTTACATATAGCTGTGAACATCTCTGCCAGCTGGTTGACCTGCGGACAGCGAAGCCGCTGTTCGTGTATGGTGAGGATTTCTATGCCGGGACACCGGCGCTGACAGTGAATCATTATGGCGAGGGACTTGCTTACTATGTCTGTGCTGATGCGGAGCAGGGATTTTATGATGATGTCTACGCACGGATTCTGAAAGAGGCCGGCGTCCCGCGAATCCTGGAGCAGGAGATTCCGGATGGCGTGGCGGTTTCTTCCCGCCGGAGTGAGGAAGCCGAGTATATCTTTGTACAGAATTTCAATCCGACATCAGCAGCGTTCTGTCCGGAAGTCGATGGCGGCGAGGTGATTTTCGGGGAAGCCGGGGCTGAGATGAAGCCGTTTTCTACGGTGGTGCTGGAGAGGAAACTGTAAG
>JAJQCB010000101.1 GCA_021203005.1 Clostridiales bacterium
CGTACGTTCGGTGCTGTGAGAGGACGGCGGCTAATCACCGCCTCCTACTCGATTGGAGGTGTAGTATGGTCGGACAAGCTTTGGATATTCTCTATCAGGCTGCTTCTGTATGGAATGAATTAACAGAATACAGTTATGCCCTGACATACGGCTACAAAAAACAGCTTTATACCGTCAATCTGACTTTTTCATTGGAGGATTTTCCACATCTTGCAGGATTTCAATATTTACGGGATTTATCCTTACCGAGGTACAATCCGCGTAAAACCGTGGATCGTATCCTTGACCATAAAATTACATTCGAGCAAATCACCAAAGGTGAACAATACGAGAATCTCGTAAAACCCCGTCTTGAAGCCCTGACTCGTTTAAAGGATATTATCGAAAAAGATTTTTTGTTCTTTTCCTATATGCCCCGCATGTATCCATTTACCACAATGATAAAAGCGGATTATCTGATATCGAGTCATCTGGATACAACGAATTTTGTGTTTATTATCAAAGCCGGTTCTGATGGCGCAGCAAAGTGTGATTATCTTTGTTGCTCTGCGTTCATCAAGGGTGAGCGTGATTATGAATGCAATCAGCGTACACGTGCTATCTTGAAAAAAAGAACGTTTACATATTTCATCACAGGAAAGTAAGATTCTATATGATCGTCTGACTCTAACAGATAGTTCTGATAATACTTGAGGTCGCAATTTGCGACCTCAAAAGACGTCCATTTCATGTTGATCAGTCATTTTTATGAAGCAGGAAGCGGAATATCTGGCAGGTGAAGGATTCCGACTTTTCTCAATGTTGACTCTTGCATTTTTACAGATGGGAGTTTTGGAAATGGAAGAAGAATAGTTTTACTCACTCTTCCTGTTAATATACTCCGTCTTATACTTGGAGTAGATAATCCGCTGGCTGCTGTAAAGTCCGTAATATCCGGACATCATGTAGCTCAGCGCGATGGCGATGAGATAGTAGGGCATCCCGTCGAATCCGAAGAGCTCGAAGCAGATCAGCAGCGCCGTGATGGGGCTGTTGGTGACGCCGCAGAAGACGGCGCCCATTCCGACGGCGGCGCAGAGTGCCGGGGAGAGACCGATGAGATTTCCGAAGAGACAGCCGAAGGTCGCACCGATAAAGAAAGTGGGCACAATCTCGCCGCCTTTATAACCGGCGCCCAGCGTGGCTGCCGTAAATATCATCTTTAACAGGAATGCAAGAGGATAAACTTCGCCCGTGGCAATGCAGGATTCGATCATGCTCATACCGGTACCGTTGTAATCCTGGTTCCCGACCAGCAGCGTCATGACGATGACGATCCCGCCGCCCACCGCGGCGCGCAGATAGGCGTTTTTAAAAAATCTTTTATACAGATGCTCCGCGCTGTGGAGGATCACGCAGAAAAGGATGCTCACAAACGCACAGAGCACCGCCAGAATGCCGATCAGGACCGCGGTCCGGATGCTGAATGCCGGAAGAACTCCCAGGTCAAAGGATTCCGGCATGGCGTTGCAGGAGAGTGCGATGCCGTGTGCAACGAGCGAGGCGATGACGCAGGGAACCAGAGCGGAGTAGTGCATGATTCCCACGCTGACCACCTCCATGGAGAAGACAGCCGCCGCCAGCGGCGTCCCGAAGAGCGCGGAGAAGGCAGCGCTCATGCCGCACATGATCATGATATGCTGGTCTTTGTCGTCAAAGCGGAACAGTTTTCCCAGGGCGTTCCCGATACTTCCGCCCAGCTGCAGCGCAGCGCCTTCGCGTCCCGCGGATCCGCCGAACAGGTGGGTGAGCAGTGTGGATACAAAGATCAGCGGCGCCATGCGAAGCGGAATCTTGTCATTGGAGTGGATGGCGGACAGAACCAGGTTCGTGCCGGTGTCTTTCTCATCGTGTAAAAGGCGGTAGAGGCCGACGATCGCGAGGCCTGCCGCCGGGAGCAGGAAGATCAGCCACGGGTGCGCAGCGCGGCAGGACGTCACGGCGTCCATGCAGAAATAAAACGCCACGCCCACCAGGCCGACCAGGATGCCGGATAAGACGGAAAAAACAATCCATTTCAGGGAAGTCCCGATCTGATAAGAATAATTTCTGATAAAACTTTTCGCGTGTTCTTTCATGATGATACTTGTTCCATTTGAGATTATGTTTTTCTTTTTCGTACACGATATGTCCGTACTTGTTCAGGCAGCGAATTCATCCGTATATTTTTTTCGCGTACGGACTGATATACATATTCTTCTGTCATTTAGTCCGTATGCGTTTGCAGAAAATACGGACGAAAATATCTTTTTAGCACATTTAGTCCGTATACATCCGCAGAAAATACGGATGAAAATACAATTTCAGCCTGTTTAGTCCGTATGCGCCAGTAGAAAATACGGACAAAAACGTCTTTTCAGCACATTTAGTCCGTATACATCTGCAGAAAAATACGGACGAAAATACTATTTCAGTCTGTTTAGTCCGTATAGACCGCGAAATAGATATCTGTCAGAGTCATGAATAGCAAGATTTCGTTTTTCTTGTCATAACAAGATATTACATCTTGCATAGTGTCACAACAAACTTTCCATTCTACATTGCAAGAAAGGGAAAAAAGGTTTATACTAAATCATATATATAAGAACCTGAATGATAAAGTTCGAAGTACAACACCATCTCAAGATATATCATAGAATAACACAAAAAGCAAGCACAGATAAAACCATAAAATACCCAAAAGCAAGCACAGATAATCGAGGATTCCCATGCGGCGAAAGATACAGGATATGATCCGAGGAACATTTGAACATGACCGTCCGTCTCTTTTATTAGAGGAGAAGCTGGACTTTTCTGTCGTTGAGAACGAGACATACAGCGGCGCATTTTCTCTGAAGAGTTCCACGGAGGAGCCGGTTCGCGGGATCGTGACCTGCGAACATCCGGCGATGCACATCCTGACGCCCGAGTTTGACGCTGCTGCGGCGGAGATCCGCTTTGAATTTTCCGGCGATCTGGTGACGGAGGGGGAGACGGAGCAGGGGATCTTTGTGGTCACGAGCAGCTCCGGAGAGTATCTTTTCCCGTTTCTGGCCCGCATCAGCCGCCATTATCCGGATTCGTCCATCGGCCGGATTAAGACGGTGAATGATTTTACGAACCTGTGCAAGCTGAACTGGGAGGAGGCTCTGCGCATCTTTTCCTCCCGCTACTTTTGCAATATTTTCCATGAAAATTCCGAATATGAGGCTCTTGTTTACCGTGCGCTTACCCGGCACCGTCACACCTCCCATGAGATGGAGGAGTTTCTGGTCGCAGCCGGCAGGAAAGCGCGCAGCATAATCTCCGTGGAAAATCCGGAGCGCACCTACGTGGTGCGGGACAGCGCCATCCATGCCGCCGTGGATGTGGAGAAGTCCGAATGGGGATATATAAACATCCGGATTTCCTGTGACGAGCCGTTTGTTTCCCTCGGGAAAAAGCATTTGCAGACGTCTGATTTTACCGGGAAGCACGCGGAGTTCGATTTCCGGATTGACCCGGAGCGGATGCACGGCGGAAAGAATTACGCGGTCATTACGCTGGAAAGCGGATTCCAGACAGAGCGGATGATTCTCACCTGCATTTGCAAAGGAAGGCAGCCGGATCAGATGAGGCTTTCATTTGTCCCTGAGGATGATCTGGAGGAGCATTCCTACGCATGGAAAAAGCGCCGCTGTTATTTTCTGCTGGAAAAAAGTTTTTTTGCATATAATCTCGGTACGAAACCGGAGACGGAGTGGATTCTGGAGTCCATTCACATCATACAGCAGGCGGAGACGGCGGAGATTCAGAGCCGCTGGCTGAACCTGTTTCTCGCTTATTTCTATTGGAAGGCGAAGGATATAGACCGGATGACAGACCGAATGCTGTCAGTTCCGCGCAATACCAGGACAGCCCGGACGCCGCTGGGCGCGATGTATCTCTATCTTCTGACGCTGAACGACCCGCAGGAGGACAGGGAGGAGGCGTTTGCACGGATTCGCGCGATTTATGCGAAATACCGCAGCCATCCCATCCTGACCTGGGTGATGCTGCAGATGGATGAATCTCTGGCGCGCAACCCGCAGCGCAGATATCAGTGGATTCGTCAGTATATGACCGCCTACAGCGACAGCCCCATCTTTTATCTGGAGGCGGCAAAGATTCTGCAGGCTTATCCGGAAATTTTAAACAGCCAGGATGATTTTGACTTCCACCTCATCTGCTGGATGTCGAAGAAAAATCAGATCAGCCGGGAGCTTTCGGTGCGCATCCAGGGGATGGCGCAGGGGAAGCGGAGCTTCAGCCGCAATTATTATCTTGCCCTTGGCAGATGTTATAAAAAGTTTCAGGACGACAGCTTTGTCCGCACGATCTGTGTCTATCTGATCAATACCAGCCGGTATGGGGAGGCTTATTTCCCCTGGTTCAAACGCGGCGTGGAGCAGCACTTGAAGATCGCCGGACTTTACGAGGCATATATGCTGTCCTGGAGCCGTTCCATGGGAGAGCTTCCGCCGGAGGTCGTGCGCTATTTTTCCATGAACAGCACTCTGCCTGCGCGAAGAAAGGCCATGCTGTTTGCCTATGTCGTCCGCAATAAAAACCGGCTGCAGAAGGACTGGCCCGCCTATATGGTTCTGGTAAAAAACTTCGCGCTGAGCGAACTCTCCAAAGGGCATATGAACGATGACCTTGCTGTGATTTACGAGGAGCTCCGCCGCAGGATGCCGGCCGGCGAGTGGAATCAAATCAGGAATGACGCGGAGAGCTGTTATAAAGTAACGGTTGGCGGCAGAAAAGTATTCTCGGTGCAGGTGGTGCAGGGGAGCGAAAACCCTGCTGCTTATGCCGGGGAGGAATATGACAGAGATGCATTGAAAATGCAGGGCAAAACGGATGCCGCTATTTCGTTGGGAAAACCGGAAAAACGGAGTGACAGAACTGAGCTGACTGTAAAGCACACGCCTGTCTCCGGCGACCACGCTTATATCTACCTGCATCGCCGTCCTTATGTGATTCTCTATGAGGGGGCGGACGGCCTGCTCTACGTATCCGCAGACGGCAGCCGGGTAAGCAAATCGCTTCCGGGCAACAGCCTGCTGGGCTCTGATCAGAATGGTGCGGCAACAGAAGAACCGATGATCGGGAAGCATATGCGCAGGAGCGATGGCGAGCGCCTGGAGCGGATGGAAGGGTCTGTCGACGAGATGACAGATCTGCTTCTGGCCGCGAGGGACTCAAGGTTTCCTGTTGTGGCTGCTGCACAGCAGCTGATGATCCGCATGCTGTTTACCGGATACCTGGGTGAGCGGCATGAGGAGGTTTTTCAGATTTTACAGAATGATTCTGAGTCGGAGGAGCTGCTGCAGGCATATGTAAGCACCCTCAGCCGCAGCTTTATGCTGAGTGACTATCCGCTGCCCGGGGCTGTCTACCATTTCATCGGCGACCGGCTTTTGCAAAATAAACGGATGAATCCCTGGTGCATGACGGCCTTTGTGCGCGTGCATCTGCGGTATCGCGAAGAGAAATATGATCTTACAGCGGACCGGATTCTGAAGACAAGCCTGATTCAGGGAAATTATTTTCCGTTTTATTCAGAACTGTCTGACGAGAAAAAACGCCGCTATCTGCTGATCGGAATCTATGTCATTTCTTACCAGGACAGAGAAAGGCAGACGTTTTATGTGGAGCTTCCCGATGGCACCAGGGAAGTCTGCCGGGAGGTCCTGCCGGGGTGGTATACCTATCCTCTGTCTGTCCTGCCGGGAGAGATCTGCGCGTACCGGATCGTGGATGTCAGCGGACAGACCAGGGTCAGCGAGAGCATCCGCGGCGCGGACGAGGACACAGCGGCTGCCGGGACCCGTTATGAAAAGCTTGGGCAGATGGACGAGACACAGACGGACAGAAAAGCGCAGTATGACTACGCTCTGATGAGTGATATGGTAAATGTATTATTTACACCAATCAAGGAGTAAACCGTGGCGGAGAAGAAGAAATTATTTATCGGAATCGATCTGAATCAGGAGCGGGCAATGGTCACACTCTATCATGAGGGGATTGCGGAGATGGAAACCGTCTCTACGATTCCGGAGCAGAACCATTACCAGATTCCGCTCGCTGTCTTTTGTACCGGCCAGGGCAATTATTTCTATGGGGATGAGGCCGTAAAGCGGCAGAACCGGACGGACGGCACGTATTTTGACGATCTGTATGCGCAGTCTGAGGATCCGGAGCATGTTCTCCACCGGAATATGCTGGTGCAGTTTCTCCGGAGGCTTATAAAATTCCGGGAGCGCTTTGCAGACTGGGAGGATATGGATTCGTATCTGGCCATCGCGGTGCCGGAAATTACGGATGAGACTGTCGCCCTGTTTCGCTTTGTCCGTGAAGAACTGGAGTTTTTGCCGGAACGGTTTCAACTGATGAATTACACGGAGAGCTTTTTCGCCTATGTCTACCACCAGGATCCCGGCATCCGCCTGCATGACGTGGCATTGTTTGACTTTAGGAATGACAGGATTTTTTCCGCGACGCTCCATTCTGACGGATATGGGAAGATCAAGCGGATTTCTTCCGATAAAAAAGAGTGGACTGTGCCTGACTACCTGCTTGCACAGGACGAGGGAAAGGATGAGTTTTTCGCCAATGTGGTGCGAGAGACATTTGCCAAAAAAATCATCTCCGGCGTCTATCTGATCGGCGATGGATTCGACGGCGGCTGGCTGCAGGAATCGCTGCGGGTCATCGGTCCGAATAAGCGGGTGTTTAAAGGAAAAAACAGCTATACTATGGGCGCCTGTTACGCCGGCTACCGCAATGTCGTCACCGACGGATGGCAGTATTACTACGACGCAGACTATAAGCTGCAGGGGGAGCTCTCCCTGAAAGCGATGCGCCGGGGGGAGCCCTGTTTTATTCGGCTGACCCAGCTCGGTGAGAACTGGTTTACCCCGACTAAGACTTACTACTTTCTCTATGACGGCGACCCGGTCATTGAGACATGGGTTCGGGTTCGCCGGCAGATGAGCGCGAAAATCCAGTCGTTCACTCTGGATTATCTGCCGGAGCGTCCGCCGGGAAGCATCCGGCTGGGCGTGCAGGCCGTGCCGGTGAGCGGGAACAAAGTTGTGCTTCGCGTGTGGGACGACGGCTTCGGGGAATTGTATGAGAGCACCGGGAAAGTGTGGGAGTTCCCGGTGGAGCTGTAGATTGATTGGAGGTAATTTGCGATATGCTCCGCTTAATAGAGAAAGAAAAAACAGTAAATCCATTCTATCATGAGAATATCGCAGTTCATCTGTATTCTATGGAGGAACTTTGTTTTTTTATGGAGGAGAATACCTACCTGATCGATCCGTCCTGGGTGAATGAGGAGCTTTTTGTATGGCTGGAGACTGAACTGGGGGAAAAGAAACTGGCGCAGGATCTCCGGGTGACGCTTCGGATGAAAAAAGATGTATTCGCCTGTGCAGAGCAGATTTTTGCGGCGTCCGGCTTTTATGCGGATAGTGATATGGAGCAGATTCGCACCATGCTGGAGCGGATGCAGGGGCGGACGAAGATCGAGCGGCGCAAGATGAGCGGTGATCTTTTCCTGGATGCGGGAAAATACCGGCAGGCAGCATATATTTATATGGAACTTCTCGAGGAGGAATACGCGCTGCTGATGACGGAGGAGCTCAGAGGTAATATTCTCCACAACCTCGGCGTGGTCTATGCGCGGCTTTTCCTGTTCCCGGAAGCGGCGGAATTTTTCGCGCAGGCGTATGCGTTGCAGAAGCGGCAGGAGAGCCGGGATGCGTATCTGTATGCCATGAATTATGTCGATGATTCCTATCCGATGGACGAGCAGATCATGAACCTGAACTTTAACGTAATGAAAGAGGCGCTCGAATACCTGACAGAGACGGCGGACCGGGAGGAATACTATGTTGAGAGAAAGGAAGCGTCGCAGGCGGCTGCGGCTTTTGACTGGAAGTCCTCGCAGGAAGCGCTGATCGAGAGGTGGAGGGAAGCTTATCGGAAGATGATGTAGCATTTATGTGAAACGGGGAGTGCGTTTTGATATAAAAGTTATAAGAACTATTAATTGAAATCATCAGGAAAATATGCTACTATTTTTCCATAAAAGCATATTTTCTTATCTATCGAATATGATCCGGAGGGTTTGGAGAGAACCGGTTTCATATTAACGAATCTGTATCTTCCTGTGAATCTGATGTTGCAGGAAGATGATACAATTTCTATCGTGTCTTTGAAAATTCATGCTTTTAGATTCCATTTACAAAGCAGGGATTTTCATAATAAAGGATGCGGAAATTTGAAGGAGTTCTGCCATACCATGGGATATCCCTGTGAATCGACTTCATGAGATTTAAAGGAGGTATTTTTATGAGTGGCAACAGAGAGTATAAGAGTGATGTTTTTAGCATGTTGATGGAATATCTGGAGTATGCATTGAGTGTTTATAATGTATTGAATGGCTCGGATTATCGGGATCCGTCGAAAGTGGTGATTTATAAACTGGAGCACAGTATACAGCTTTCGATACGAAATGATGCGTCGTTTATCGTTGACAGTTATCTGAGTCTTTATGAACACCAAAGCAGTACTAATCCAAACATGCCATTGCGATTTTTATTTTATGTGACGGATCTTTTTAAGGAGATCGTAAAGAACCGGGATTTGTTCTCGCCGAATCTGGTGAAAATTCCCACACCTTCATTTGTGGTTTTTTATAATGGGGTATCAAAACGACCAGCAGTAGAGTATCAGAAGCTGTCTAATGCTTTTGAACATCCAGATGACAGGTCAGATTTGGAATTAAGATGCAAGGTTTATAACATAAACCCGGGAAATAATGAGGAACTAACGGATAAATGCAGTGTGCTGGAAGAATATACGGCTTTTGTGGAGCGAGTAAGGTTTTATAATAGGGAGTATACTTTGGATGAAGCTTTGGATCGCGCAATTGATAGCTGTATAGAAGAGCATATTCTGGAGAATTTCCTCCGGGAGCGCAGAGGGGAGGTAAAGCGGGCGATGACATTGGATTACACGTTTGAGCGGAGACTGCAGTTGGCGAGGGAAGAAAATCAGGGGATTATTAAAGATCTGTCTGAGAGAAATGATCAGCTCAGCGAGAGAAATGATCAGCTCAGCGAGAGAAATGATCAGCTGATTACAGAGAATGAAAAGCTTGCTGCCGAGCTTGCAAGATTGAAGTCGGTTCTGGCAGGAGCGGATGCAGTATCTGGTAATGAATAAAAGAAAATCTCGCAAAATTTAAGAGGGACGCGCAGAGAAATGTTTGGAAAGCGGCAGAATGTTGCAACACCGTGAAAACAAATCTCTGCGTTTTTTGTTTCATGAGAACATCCGCGTTGCGTGAACATGATTGAAATTTTTGAAAATTTTTATACACTTTAGCGAAACTTTACGAAACATCTGAGTTAGTGTATAATTATCCTGAATTATTCACGGCATAACAGCGGGAGCCGCTGAAA
>JAJQCB010000236.1 GCA_021203005.1 Clostridiales bacterium
ACACCAGCGGCGTTCGCAGCGTCAACCAGATGAGCACCGACATCAAAGACTGCGGCGACAGCTACCAGATTGAGATGGATCTCCCTGGATTTGCCAAAGAGGATGTCCGTGCGGAGTTGAAAAAAGGTTACCTTACCATCCGTGCCAGCCGCACCAGCTCCAATGATGAAAAGGACGAGAAGCAGCGTTACATCCGCAAGGAGCGTTACTCCGGTCACTATCAGAGAAGCTTTTATGTAGGCGACGCCGTAAAACAGGAAGACATTCAGGCAAAGTTCACCGACGGCGTCCTGACACTCATGGTTCCGAAGAAAGAAAAACAGCCCGAAGTTGAGGAATCAAAGTATATCCAGATCCAGGGCTGATTACCATAAATCTTTCTCTCTATACAAAAGCCGGCTCCATCACAGAGCCGGCTTTTTATACTCTTTTCAACGAAAAAATACTTAAATCACTCATCCAGAATCATTTTCACTCCGCCGTAAATCCCGGCGTTATTTCCCAAAGTGACCAGTTTAAACAGCGTCCCCCTGGCTGCATGAAACGCATACTCCACATAATGTTTCCGGATCACGTCAATCACAATATCTCCCGCCTTGGCCATGCCGCCGCCGATGACAAACGCCTGCGGGTTTACCACACAGGCAACCTGTGCGAGCGCTTTTCCCAGTGTTTTTCCAAAATCATTCACCAGCTGCAGTGCCACCGGATCCTGATTTTTCGCCGCGTCAAAAACATCTTTGGATGTTACCGCATCCACTTCAATCTCACGGAGAATCGTCTTATCCTTATGCGTCTTCAGGTAGTTTCTGGCAACCCGCGCTACACCATTCGCCGATGTATACTGCTCCAGACAGCCGTGTTTTCCGCAGCCGCAGCTCTCCGGCTCATCATCCCGGACCGGCATATGACCGATTTCTCCGCCGGCACCATTGAATCCCGGCAGAATCTTTCCGTTCAGGATGACGCCGCCGCCCACTCCGGTGCCAAGCGTGACCATAACCAGATGTTCGTAACCTTTGCCGCCGCCCATCCACATCTCACCCAGGGCGGCAACATTGGCGTCATTGCCCGCCTTTGTGCGGAATCCGGTCAGCGCCTGCATCTCCTGTTCTACGTTAAAAGTACCCCAACCGAGGTTGACACAATGAAAAACCGTTCCGTCAGCTCCCACCGGTCCCGGCACGCCCATACCGATGCCTTCCACCTGTCCCGTGGAAATCTCATTCTTCTCCAATTCCCCCCCGATGCTGTCTGCAATATCACTCAGGATCTCCGCCCCCGCGTTTTCCGTCCTGGTCTTGATCTCCCAGGTATCGCAAAGCGTTCCGTCCGTCTCAAAAAGCCCCATCTTGACCGTGGTTCCTCCGATATCAACTCCAAAAGCATATTTTTTCATGGTCGCACTCCCTTCCAAATCTATCTTGGTAATTATCATACCAAAAGCCATACCAGGAAATCAACAATTATTCTCAGATTTGCTGGTTCAACCGGGAAAAATTGCACTGATACTTATCTCCGCCACATTCGCCTGCAGACTGTTGCCATTTTTTCAACATTCTGCTATTCTACTTTATATAAAAACGCTTAGGAACGAGAGGAGAAAACCATATGACAAACAAAGAAATCGTTTTAAAATTTTATGATGAGGTTTTTAACGGCTGGGATCTTTCACACATTGACAATTACATGAAAGACAATTACATCCAGCACAATCCGACCTGTGAGGATGGCAAAGCAGGTTTTCTCGCTTTCGCCGACCATTTTCTGGCGATGAAGCCTCACATGGACATCGTCAGAATCGGGGAAGACAATGACATGGTCTATGTCTTTTTCAAATGTACGCTTGAAAACGGCATGATAAATAAAGTCTGCGACATCTACCGTCTGGAAAACGGCATGCTGGCGGAGCACTGGGACGTTGTGGAGCATGATGTCGGAAATATAACCCCCAGACATACGAACGGTCTTTTTTAAAAATGAGAGGGGGCGGTCCCTTTCGGGAACCGCCCAATATCTGTAAGATGGTAATTGTTATAATTATTGTTATAATTATCTGCCGTCTCGCAATTTGTTAAATGATCTCCATCGCTGCCAGCCAGCCCTCTCTTACGGAGTCACCGATCTGTCTCGCACGCACGCAGTCGCCGATCGTCCATACCGGCACATCAACAGCCGCCTTCAGATCGTCCGCGTTGTGTGCACGGCGTCCCATCGCGTTCACGACAGAGTCTGCTTTCAGCGTGATCATATTTCCGTTCTGCTCGGCGATTACATAATCCTTCCCTACCTCGACCACTTTCGCGTTGACCTCATATTTCCCATTGTGATGGTCAATGAAATCGTGTACAGCCGTCCGGTACAGCCCGGTCGTCTCCGGCATCAGACATTCCTTCATCTCTACGATAGTCGTCTCAATGCCATGATCGATATAATCGGCAGCCGCCTCACAGCCGACCAGTCCGCCGCCCAGCACAATCGTGCTCTTTCCGAGTCCGGCAAAATCGTTCCGGTACACATCCATCGCGGTGATCGCGTTCTCAATCCCCTTAATTGGAAGGATCAGGTCATCGGAACCGACGGCAAGAATCACCGCATCCGGCGCGATCTCCTTTATCATTTCCGGCGTCACTTCGCAGTTTAACCGCACCTCGGCGCCGCTCTTATTCACATCGCGTACGAGCAGATCCTTAAAATTACGGATATCAATCTTATGATCCGTATGATCTGTAAAGTTGATCAGTCCGCCCAATGCATCTGATTTCTCACAGAGAATCACCTGATGGCCGCGCTCGACGGCCGTCAGCGCCGCCTGCATACCGCCGCATCCGCCGCCGACGATCAGAACTTTCCTGCTGCCCTGCGGTTTCGGCATATCCTCCGGCAGCACTTCATGGAAAGAAGCCGGCCATACGCCGTCCGGGTTGATCGTACAGGAATCCAGCGGCGGGAATTTTACCGTCCATTTTTCTGTCTCATGCTCGCCGGCCGGACCCGGATAGCAGCGTCCGCAGCGCAGGCAGCGGCGAATTTCATCGGCATGTCCGCTTGCCGCTTTGTTCGGAAACGCGGGATCCGCAAAAAACTGCCGGCCCATCGATACCATATCGACTTTTCCAGCTGCGATGGCTTCCTCCGCCATCTCCGGGGAATTGATGCCGCCGACTACGGTAACCGGAACATGTACATTCTGCTTAATCACTGCCGCGTTTTCAATGTTGGCACCGTGAGGCGCGTAAGCTGTGGTAAATTCCCAGCTTCTGGAAGAGCTCAGATAATGCCCGCAGGAGACATGAATCATATCTATGTACGGCTCACACAGCTTGCAGTATTTCACCGCATCCTCCAATACCATGCCGTTCGGAATGTGCTCGTCGCTGGAAACACGAATCTCAATCAGGAAATCATCGCCCATCGCCTCGCGGACTGTCTTTAGCAGGTCAACGGTAAACCGTGCGCGGTTCTCGAAGCTGCCGCCGTACTCATCCGTCCGCTTGTTGAACGCAGGCGACAAAAACTGCGCCGGAAGCCAGCCGTGCCCGCAGTGGATCATGACGCCTTCCCATCCCGCATCCCGAAACCATTTACAGGCAGTCACATAGTCCTGATACAGGTCGAGAATTTCTTCTTTTGTAAACGCGTCCACATGGGTGATCCCGTCCGGCAGGTCCTTCTCTGACGGTCCTTTCGGATTAATGCCGTCCCCGATGTTTGTCTTGATCTCCCCGCAGGAAAGCAACTCCCCAATCGGCAGCGCCCCATAACTTTTGATCATCTCCGCGGTTTTTTTCGTGATCTCAAAAACCTCGTCTGTCCGGGAAGTATAGTCGATGTACGGCTCAAACGGAAACCGCTTGTCATACTCGTGGTTCGGGCTCAGCTCACCCAGTGCTACGCTGCCCGCGCCGCCGGCTGCCTTCAGTTCCAGCATCTTGTAAGCGCGCGGCGGGGTCGGCAGATGGTAGTTAAATGCCGTCCCGTCAATGTAGTGCATAAATGCAAACATCGCCGGTGCCGCCTCAATGCGGTTTTTAATGGTCTTGCTTCCAACCTGAATCGGACTGAAAAGGTGTGGAAAATACGGATTTTTTTCACTCATAAAAAGCTCCTCCTCGTTGATATATAAAATTAAAATTGTACTCAGAAATTGCCTTCTGGCAATCAAAAAACAGTCTTTCCTGCTTAATCCCCAATATATGCCTATGACAGCAAAAGTATATGATGCTTACGGTCCCCAAGATTGCAAATACAAATACTAACACTCAATTTACAATCTTTTGCCCCTTGCGTCATATAATTATACACTTTTTCGACACTGCTTGAAAACATGAAATTATCATTATATAATTAGGAAAACAAATCATTCGGGAGGAGCCCCATGCAGATCAGACAATTAGAATATTTCCTGGCTGTCAGCGAACAGTTAAACTTCACAAAAGCAGCGAAACAATTATATGTCTCGCAGACCGCCGTCAGCCTGCAGATCAAAGCCCTCGAAGAAGAGCTCGGCGTCTCTCTGTTTTTCCGGACCAACCGCCGGGTGGAACTGACCCCGGCCGGAAAAAGCTTCCAGGCCGACGCCCGGGCAATTCTCAAAAGAACGGAAGACGCCGTCAACCGTGCCCGACAGGCGGACACCGGTTTTACCGGTCACTTAAGCATCGGCTTTGTCAAGGGATATGAAAAAAATAATCTGTCCGAAATGCTGGCAGATTTTCATATCAAATACCCGAACATTTCCCTTTCGTTTGCCAGAGAAAATGTCTCCGATCTGTATGACAGCGTTTTAGACCGCAACCTTGACATCGTATTCAATCTCCAGTATTCCACGGACGACATGGAGGACATGGACTATGTCGTAATCCGCCACTATCCTTTGATGGCCGTTGTCTCAACCGCCCATCCCCTCGCCCACCGGGCCAGCATCCGGCGCAGCGAGCTGAAAGGTTATCCTCTGGTCGACATCGTGCAGCGCGAGGATAAATACGGGGAGGCCGCCACCATCACAAACGCGTTCACCCGCGCCGGTTTTCTGCCGGACATTCAATATGTTTCGGACGACATTGAAATCAGCCTTCTGGCGGTTGCCACCGGAATCGGCTACGCGCTCCTGCCGACTTATATTACGGACTCCATCACCAGCCGGGATAAAGTTACTGCGATTCCCATCCAGGGAGAAGAAGAGGAAATGACGCTGGTCGCAGCCTGGCATAAAAATTATCATAATCCTGCACTGCAGAAATTTCTGGAGGAATATATTTTAATTAATAAAAATTGATATCTTAACTTAACCCTGGTATCATCATATAAATTCTACCGGCAGCGCAACTACTTTCTCATTCAGCCAGAGCACGGAATCATACATGCACACAATCGCTCCCGTGCCGCGTTTTTTCTCCGGTATGACATCCAGAACGTCAAACGCGTTCGTCATGGACAATTTCGGATTCGCCGACATCTTAATCTCAATCGGGTAAATCACATCATCCTGCCCGATCAGCAGGTCAATCTCCGCCTCCCGCTCCGTTTTCTGACCATTCACCATTGCTCTGCGTTTATCCTTTCCCCGATAATACGTCACATACATCCGGTAATCTAATCCCGCATTGGAAAAAGATTTCAATATCTCAGAAACCACGAAAGTCTCAAACAGTTCTCCCGCCATAGCTCCATTCATGGCAGTCTCCGGCGTCTGATACTTTGTCAGGAAACACACCAGACCGGTATCCCTGAAGTATAGCTTTGGCGTCTTGATCGCGCGCTTTAAAGCCGAATTGGAAAACGGCTGCAGGATGGAAATTATGCCGGAGGCTTCCAGAAGTGAAGTCCATTCTTTTACCGTACCGACAGACATTTCTATCTGCTCCGCCACATTGGAATAATTCAGCATCTGTCCCGTTCTCGCTGCCATAGCGGTTAAAAATTGCGTGAACTTCATCTTATCTTTTACATTTCCGAGCTCATTGATATCCCTGTCAATATAAGTCTGAATATAGGAAGAATAAAATGTCTGCCAATCCACATTTTCATCCAACAATGCCGGATAACTGCCGCGGTGAATCATTTTCCACAAATCATCAATACGATGATATGTTTTTTCCCTCTCCTTAATATAGTTCTCCGTAGGAATAAAAGGCGCATCAAACGAATCTTCCGTCATCTCTCTCATGGAAAGCCCCGCCAATTCCAGAATTGCAATTCGCCCGGCCAGAGATTCTGAAACATTTTTCATCAGGTGGTACTGCTGCGACCCTGTAAGCAAAAACCGCCCCTTTTCATCGCTTCTGTCACATTCCATTTTTATATATGGAAACAATTCAGAAATATACTGTACCTCATCCAGCACAATCGGCGGGCGGTTATTCCTAAAAAACAATCCCGGCTCATTTTTCGTCTCGACAAGCAAAACCGGATCATCAAATGTTACATATTTCCTGTCTTCATATAGATGACGCAAAACGGTCGACTTCCCCACCTGTCTCGGTCCGGTCACCAGAACCCCCTTAAATCCTTTCTCCGTCCTTTTGATCAGCTTCTCTATCGCTCTCTCCTTATACATAATATCCTCCTGTTTGCGACTGATTTGCAATATAATTATAAATTAGCCGTTCGTTAATTGCAAGACGTGATCACAAATAATCTCTCTTTCTTTTTTTTCTTTTTCATGATATAGTAAAATAAAATTGACCCCTCGATAATTTTATATCAATCATGTCAGTTGGGAGGATACCATGCCAAATTATTCCATGAAAGACCGCGGCGACCGCACGATCTACGATTATTTATACCAATGCATCCGCGAAGATATCTTAAACGGAAGTCTTCCGGCCGGGGATCGTCTCCCCTCCAAGCGCCTGCTGGCCCGTGACCTGAATATCAGCGTCACCTCCGTGGAAAACGCCTACGCACAGCTGGTCCTGGAGGGATACATCCACGGCGAGACCGGGCGGGGATTTTTTGTCAATGACCTGATCGAACCGGTTCCTTTTCACGAGGCCGCAAAACCGTTTGACCCAAAAGCCTTAAAGCGGCAGGAAGAACCGACGCCGGCCCATGTATTGGATTTCAAGGCAAACCGTTCTTCGGTAGAGCATTTCCCATTCGCCACCTGGTCAAAGCTCATGCGCACGGTTCTGTCCGAGCACAATGCTGCCATTCTCGGCACAGTGCCCTACAACGGGCTCTATGAATTGCGCGGCGCACTGGCCGCCTACCTGTACCGCCACCGCGGAATCAAGGCAGACCCGGAGCAGATCATCATCGGCGCCGGCACGGAGTATCTTTACTCCCGCCTTCTGCAGGTGCTGGGATTTAACACAGTCATGGCGATGGAGGACCCCGGATATAAAAAGTTTTCTGAAATATCCGCAAGCCAGGGCACTGTCTGGGACTATATCCCCATGGACGATGAGGGCATGCGCATCGATTATCTCAGAAACAGCAGCGCCAATGTCATTCACGTCTCCCCCTCCAACCACTTCCCCACCGGAACCGTTATGCCGATCACACGGCGCCTCCAGCTCCTCCAATGGGCGCGGGAAAAACCGGAACGCTACATTATAGAAGATGACTACGACTCCGAACTTCGCTATGCCGGGAGAAGCGTTCCGCCCATGTACGCCATTGATGAGGACGCAAAAGTCATTTACATGAACACGTTTTCCAAAAGTCTGGTGCCGTCCATCCGCATCAGCTACATGATCCTGCCGCCGTATCTGCTGGAGCGGTATCAGGACACCATGAGTTTTTACTCCTGTACGGTCTCCGCCTTTGAGCAGCTGACACTGGCTCATTTTATCTCGGAAGGCTATTTTTCCCGCCACATCAACCGGATGAAGCAGATTTACAAGCAGAAACGGGATCTGGTACTGGAAGCTCTGAAACAATCTGACCTGAACCAGATCAGCGAAATCCGGGAAGCCAATGCCGGGACGCACTTCCTTCTTCACGTCAATACAGCCCTGACCGACAAACAGATTAAGGCAAAGGCGGAGGAGCAGCGCATTGAACTGGCTCTCCTCTCCGACTATACACGCCATCAGGGTCTCAAAAGCATGGGAACTCTCATCATCAACTATGCCGGTCTGGAGCCGGATCAGGTCGGCCTGGCCATCGAAATCATCGAGCGCGTCTTTGAAAACGACATCGCCAGAAGCCGCCAGATTTCCCCGGACTGATCATCCCTGTCACCCGCACACCATTGCGCCGCCAAAATTGACCCCTTAAAAAATATTTAAATTGAATATTTATCCGATGTCAATCTCCTGTTATCATGTCCTCAGGTTCGCAGGAAGCGGATTTTAAAATCTGTGTATACTAACAAAAAGCAAAGGAGATGGATCAGATGAAAAATTATTTTGACCTTACAGGACAGGTAGCAGTGGTAACCGGTGCCTCCACCGGACTGGGCGTGCAGATGGCAAAGGCTCTGGCTAACCAGGGCGCGAACATTGTATGCCTCGCCAGAAGAAAAGAAAAAGTGGATGCCAACGCCGCAGAAATCGCTGCAGCCTACGGCGTAAAAGCCATTGGCGTGAAATGCGACATCACAGACACTGCAGCAGTAGAGGCCGCTGTCGATGAAATCCTCGAGAAAATGGGACGCATCGACATTCTGATCAACAATGCCGGAACCGGCGCTGTAGCCCCGGCGGAAGATATCACCGACGAACAGTTTATGAATGAAGTAAATATCGATCTGGCCGGCACTTTCAAAATGGCCCGTGCCGCGGCAAAGAAAGCCATGATTCCCGCCGGATACGGCCGCATCATAAACATCGCTTCCATGTATGGACTGGTCGGCAACAAGATCGCTCCTGCAACTCCCTACCATGCGGCAAAGGGCGGCGTCGTCAACCTGACCCGTGCGCTTGCAGCTGAGTGGGGAGAAAAAGGCATCAATGTCAACGCCATCTGCCCGGGATACTTTGAGACTCCGCTGACAAAGGAAACTCTGGAGAGTGAATTCTTCCAGGAGTACGCACGCACCATGATCCCCATGGCACGCTACGGCAAAGAGGGCGAACTGGATACGGCAGCCATCTTCCTGGCTTCCCCTTCCTCCTCCTATGTAAACGGGCTGATTTGCTGCGTGGATGGCGGATATACTTCAATGTAATGACACATATTATGCGATGCAATCCGTAGTGTCATCACATACATCAGACACCAGAATTCTTAAAGTCAGATAATATACGCAAAGACGGGGCAGAATTCATTCTGATCTGCCCCGTCTTATTCCATCCTCATCATAAGCAATACTTATTATATTATCTAATTTTAATGTTTTTCTTTTGCAGAATCGCACTTTATAATTTAAGTGTAAAATTATATTTTTTATAAGCCTGCAAATAAAAAGTCAAGAGGAAAATGGGAATTTTTCAAATAAATTT
>JAJQCB010000075.1 GCA_021203005.1 Clostridiales bacterium
GTATATCAAAAAGCTGGGGAAATGCAAAACTATTCCGGTTTATCCGGGTTAGGAGTTAAAACAGTAGTAACAACTTAATAAACCAAAACGAGGAGGTATACACCATGTTAAACCAATACAACGATGTCATGACAGCATTTGACGCCGCGGAGGCTCTCGGCGTCGGAAAGAATCGAATATATGAGCTTTTGGAAACGGGAGAGCTGAAAGGCTTTCGCATGGGCCGGATATGGAAAATCCCGAAGCTGAGCGTAGAGACGTATATACTGGAGAAAGCCAATCTGGCTTCCTAAAGCGAAAACGGGACACAGCTTCATGCTGTGCCCCGCACTCTTTCCATTATAAGCTTACTGTAATCGGCCTCGGTCTCTGTGTTTTTCTTCTATTCCTCCAAAATCCCTTTTATATATTTTGTAACCCCTTCTATAAAAAACTGGGCATGGCTTATCTGCTGTTCGACTTTATCCTTGGATATGACATAATAGTCATCATAATCCACATCCGCCCTCACATCGAATGCCTCCCTTAAGATTTTGGAATATTCCTTGTCAAAAATTCCTGTTTTCACGTATTCCTTTTGAAAGTGCGCCATCACACCCGAATGCTTAGAAAAGTCAACTCCTTCCAAGGCCAGTATTCCTCTTATGCTATGAAATATTGCATAATAGGAACGGTTAGCTGCGCCATAATAGTCTCCGGCATCCGCCAAGATACGAGAGGAGGCAAGACAATTCTCCGCTTTTTCCAGTCTATATTTACACAGAGCCCGCTTTCTTTCATCCATATATCTCCACCCCGTCTTTCACAATATTTCGATAAAAAGGAAGGAAATCCTGATTTTCCTCGAAATGCTTTTTATCCCTCAAAAGTACCGAAAGGAAGACATCTTCATCGAGCGAAATATCATTTGCCATTTCATATGTCTTTTCTCTCAGCTCTTCCACCTCGTCCTTATTGCAATCCAACAAAATCATGATATCTACATCTGACTCATCCGTATTATCGCCTCTTGCATAAGAACCATACAGAATAATCCGGCTCAGCTTATTTCCATATATGTGTCTTGATTCTTCCCTGACTCTACCCAATACGGTCTGTAATTCTGCCTTACTGCACATAAGCATCAACTCCCTCTTCAGCAACTTCTGTTTTCGCCCGTTCAAGACGATAAATTACATAGTCCCTTTGCAGTTCCATATATTCAGGCAATCTTGATACCTTCTTTCTGGATATTCTGATAGAAGACAGAAACCGGCAAATAATGTTCATAGGTCTTATAGTTTTGCAGCACTGGTGCCAGCACAACATCATAATCCCAATCGAGGGATTCCTTTTTGGGGGTTCCCCAGTCGTTTTCCTTTGGTAAAACCGTTTGTAATTCAGCCCTTGTACACATACTCATCGTCTCCGCCTAAATCAAATTCTTATATTCTCTTCTCCCGTCAACGACCGCATATACTGTTACTTCCTTTTCTTTGTCATTTACCTTGTAAAATACCAGATGCCTTTCTACAATAAGAACTCTATATCCCTGTCTGCGCAGAGTAGAATATCTTGGTGTGCTGCCGGACAATGGAAAGGCACTCAGGCGGTTGATTGCCTTTTCTATTTTATCCAGATAATTTAAAGCCACATCCACACTGCCGGAATCATCTGCAATATAGAAAATAATCTCCCTCAGCTGTTCGGCAGCCTTGTCGGTTCTTATAATCTTATAGTGCATTTGCTTCCCTTTCCATCAATGATTTTCTAATATCATCAAACGTGTCCTGCATAGGCGCAATCCGGCCTGCCCTGACATCTTCTTCCGCTTCCGCCAGGGTTCTCAATAGTTCCAGTTCTGACTTCATCTGGTAGTAGTCCTGCAATCCTAAAACCGCTGTATCGCCGCGGCCATTTACGGTAATAATTACAGGCGACTTTTCTTCTCTGCACTGTTTCGATATCTCACTGTAATGATTTCTTAAATCGGATGACGGTCTGATTGCTTCCATAAATAATCCGCTCCTTTTCTTTTGATAGTCATATTCTATCACGATTTTCCTATCATATCAATAGGCATCCAGAAAAACGACTTGGTTTCAAACCGCCTTTCAATATGCTTCCCCTCAGCGTTTCTTTTACTACTCACTCTCGACGAATCTTGTTCACCGTTACGCCAAATCCGTGCTGTCCGGATGCCGCCGATTTGTTCACGCGCCATCAATATATTGTGTTTTATTGAAATACTTTTTCTATATATTGTATGCAGGAAGCCATTTCGTAGTAGGACATAAAATACTCCACCGCATTCTCCGGGAAAAATTCCTTGAACTCTCCGTAGAGCTGTACAACAAGGATCTTATTGTGCGCAAATACGACCTTAAACCTTTATAAATATTCCATGGCATCCTTATCCGCTATTAGAGTCACATTCGGGTGCAGCTGGAGGATGGATGCCGGTACCTCTGGTGCAACTGGTCCTGTAATAGCTCTTTTCAATATTTCTGCCTTATCACGCCCTTTAACTACAAGCAGTATTTTTTTTGCCATCATGATTGTTTTAATTCCCATCGTGTATGCCTGCTTGGGTACCTCTTCGGAAGAAGCGAAAAATCTGCTATTGGCTTCAATCGTTCTTTTCTGCAGGTTTACACAATGGGTTTTCGGGACAAAGCTATTTCCTGGCTCATTAAATCCAATATGTCCATTATGTCCAATCCCGAGAAGTTGAAGGTCAATGCCGCCAGCCAGCCGAATCTTGTTTTCATAATTCATACACTCCTTTTCCGAATCGACACTTGTTCCATCGGGTAAAGACGTATTCTCAGGATCAATATTGACATAATCAAACAAATTCTCGTGCATATAATAAGAATAGCTCTGGCTATTGTCTCTGGATAGCCCTTTATATTCATCCAGATTGAAAGTTTTTACATTTCGGAAATCCAGAACCCCACTTTCATGCCACGCAATCAACAAATGATAGATCTTAAGTGGTGTCGCACCTGTGGCCAGCCCCAGTACACAATCTGGTTTTAAGATGATCTGGGCTGCAATGATTCGCGCCGCCCTTTGACTCATTTCCTGATAATCTCCTGTTCGAATAATATTCATGGTCTCACTTCCTAATTCACAATAGCTAACTCTGTCTCTTTATCAAAAATATGTATCTTATCTACGTCCAGCTCAAACTTGACCATATCACCTGTTCTCGCAGTTGTCGTCGGACTTACACGCGCCGTCATGTCCGTACCCTCCAGGCTGAAATATAAATATACTTCGGCACCAAGCAACTCATATACATTGATCTGAGCTTTAATCACGCCGCCAGACGATTCTACATCAGTCTCTCTCAAGTCATGTATATCTTCCGGACGAATTCCCATCACAACCGTTCTTCCCACATAACCGCCCTCAATCAAGATTTTCGGCTTTTCCTTCGTCAATGGAATACGATTGGTCGCAATACATAAATTTATATGACCGTTATCCTCTTCGCAGATCGCGTCAATGAAATTCATCTGCGGAGAGCCAATAAAGCCTGCCACGAATAAATTTGCCGGTGTATTATAAAGATTTTGCGGAGAATCAATCTGCTGTACTACACCATCCTTCATGACGACAATCCTGGTTCCCAGTGTCATTGCCTCTGTCTGATCATGTGTTACATAGATAATAGTCGTTCCCAGCCTCTGATGTAGCTTGGATATTTCTGTCCGCATCTGAACCCGCAATTTGGCGTCAAGATTCGACAACGGTTCATCCATCAGAAAAACCTTCGGATTTCGCACAATTGCCCGCCCCATTGCCACACGCTGCCTCTGGCCACCGGATAATGCTTTGGGTTTTCTCTTTAACAACGGCTCTAGGTCCAGAATCCTGGCCGCTTCATGCACCGTGCGATCAATCTCATCTTTGGGAATTTTACGCAGCTTCAATGCGAACGCCATATTTTCATATACTGTCATATGAGGATATAGCGCATAGTTCTGGAAAACCATGGCGATGTCCCTGTCTTTCGGTTCTACATCATTCATCAGTTTCCCGTCTATATACAATTCTCCTTCTGTAATTTCCTCCAACCCCGCGATCATCCGCAAGGTTGTGGATTTACCGCAACCGGAAGGCCCGACAAAGATAATAAATTCCCGATCTTCGATTTCCATACTGAAATTCTTCACTGCCTTCACGCCATTTGGATAAGTCTTTCCAATGTTTTTCAATGTGATACCAGCCATTTTTATTGCTCCCTTCTCTGTGATCTTAGAAATTCAAGAAACGTCTCTACGCCGCCGCCCAGGCAATTCACATTCGGCGGCCTGTCCCCCTCCAGTTCCGATACATCAAAGAAATCCCCCTTACCTGTCTTTTCCGTACACATCAGACTGTCGCTTCCGTAAATCCCTGACTCGACGCCTACAAATTCATCTCCCCAATAGCAACATTCCTCCGGAGAAATCTCATATTCTGCCGTCAAATGCTCCAGGATCCGGTCTACATTATCGCCCTTATCGGAGATTCCCACTTCCAGATATTTAGCATCACAGGTCGGCTTCACTGAGATTCCATAATGTTCCCCTATCTGCTTTGCTATTTCGATCAGTCTCCGAAGACCTCCATGTATGCCATGATTTTCCAGGTTTTCTTTTAATCGTTCCAGTTCCCCCGCCTGCATAAACATCTGATTCCCGCGATCATTACCGGTCATCAGATCAATCTTACAGTAATTTGGACGGCTGAAAACAATATCCGTATCATAATCATAACTGTGCTTTAATTCCAGATGAATATCAAAACAAATCCGGTGAATATCTTCTAATACTTTTTGCTCTGGAATCTGATCAGCAAATATCTGCGGCCGTCCAGACTGGAAGGAATAATTATATGCGCCGCGGCCAAGTCCCAGGAACAGATTTCGCGACTGACTTTCCGTAAAGAACTGATAAATATTCCCTCCTGCGATATTTTCAATCATAGTCCCGCTGATGATCGCCAGTTTTACTCCCTGTTCCAGCAATGGCCTCATTGCGTCTGCCGCCTCATCAGCAGGAGCCGTCCTCGACAGGACCGCAGTTCCATCCCAGTCAAAAAAGATCGCCTTATAATTCTTCCACATAAGTATCTCCCTCCTGCTCCACGGACGCTGAATGTCCGTTCACAAGGAACTGAACTGCCTCTCCACGGAGCAGATGAAATTCTGCTTTTCCCCTTGTAATTGTGACTTTTAACAAGGAGCCTCTATACTGAAGCCGGAAACTGTACGATTCCCATTCCTCCGGCAAATGCGGTTTAAAACGCAGCCTGGCGTTCTGGCAACGCAGACCGGCAAACCCATTCACAACTGCCTGCCATGTCCCTGCCATATTTGCCGCATGAATTCCCGCATAAAAATTGTTATGATAATCGTCCAGATCCATTCGCGCAGATTCTGAAAAATACCGGTATGCTTCCTCGTGATACCCAATATCACTTGCAACGATTCCAAAAATACAGGTGGAAAGTGAGGAATGATGAAGCGTCACTTCCTGATAAAAATCATAATTTCTGCGGATTTCTTCTTCGGAAAACAGGTCGCTGTGGAGATACATCCCCAGAATCGCGTCCGCCTGTTTCGACATTCTGTGCCGCATGATAAACAACGGGTGGTAGTTCTCATATAGCCACGCCCGTTTTTCAGGCGGAATTTTTGATTCATCCCATGGCTTTCGCATCATAAAACCATCATCCATCGGATAGATCTGTCTTTTCTCATCATAAGGAAAATACATATTCTCTATGATCTGATCCCAGATTTTCAGCTCTTCCTCAGAGAAATCCAGCTTTTCGCACAGCTGCTCCATTCTGTCCGGTGCATTCTCCTTCAGATATTTCACAGCCGAAACCGCATCACGCAGATTTTCCCGCGCCATCAGATTCGTATAGAAATTATTGTCCACCAGAACATTATACTCATCAGGCCCTGTTACATCACAAATGCAGTATTTTCCGCCCCTGCATTCTGCAAAACTGCCTACATCCGCCCAGACACGGGCGGTCTCAATGAGCATCTCCGCCCCTTTTTCCTTCAGGTATTCCTCATCACCTGTCACCTGCAGATACAGAACCAACGCATAGGCAATATCTGCATTGATGTGATACTGTGCCGTTCCCAGCGGATAATAGGTAGACGCTTCTTCTCCGTTAATCGTACGCCATGGAAACAACGCCCCTTTCTCATGACCGAGAATACGCGCCCGCGCACGTGCTTTATCCAGTGTATTGTAACGATAGTCCAGCAGGCTTTTGGCCACATCAGGCTGGGAATAAACCAACACCGGAAATACATACATTTCCGTATCCCAAAAATAATGGCCTTCATAACCTTCACCTGTCAGACCTTTTGCCCCCATCCCCGTCTTTCCGTCACGCCAGGCTGGCTGAAAGATTTGAAACAGATTGAACCGCAGCCCCTGATGAAATGCCTCGATGTTTTTCGCAGCAATCTCAATTCCGGCATGTTCCCAGAAACAGTCAAAATAATTACGCTGACGTTCCGCCAGGAATCCATACCCCTTTTCTGATGCAGTACCAAGTGCAGAAAGAAGATATGTTTTCAACTCAGTAACTGGCATATCAAGGCTTGTGGAATAGGCAATCATCTTATCCAGAATAACTGTCTCGTTTTCTTTTACTTCCACGTAGAAACGCAGTGATGCATCCAGTTTGTTTTTCTGGCAGGACTCTTTTTTTATCAGATGTTCTGACACAATCCTGTGCAGGCTTCCACATCCAACCGTCAGACCACTGGTCTGTGTGGTTCCCTCATAATAAAGTAGTTCATTATCTGCTTCCAGTCTGTCCGGTTCCAGTTTGCGTCCAAACGGGCCATAATCGACAATCGGATTTGTTTTTCTGGTATGATTTTCCACATCCGCATTCAGTCAGGAGACAAATCCAATTGTCCCATCAAAATTCAGAGGCGTCACTTCAACCCGAAGTGCCATAATATTTTTCATTTCGAAGGACACCAGACGGTGAAATACGATTTTCGCCATTTTCCCAGACGGGGAAGTCCAGATAAGACGCCGGATCAGAGTTCCCTCCCGCATGGAAAGCGTCCGGCTGTAATCTTCCACCTTCCCTGCATCCATCCGGAAAGTCTCTCCGTCCAGTTCCACATGCGTTTCCTTCAGGTTCGGTAAATTCAGAAGCGACTGGCTAAACTCTGGCGACCCAAAATTGGCTTCGCCGTAACGGATTTTCTCGCTCTCATAAAAACCATTTACAAAATTTCCCTCAAGGCCGGTGTCAATATCAAAGTCATAGGCTTCCTCAAAGGTTCCCCTGCTTCCCAAATACCCATTCGAAAGGGCAAATGTCGTCTCATTGCGGTAATTGTTTCCCGGCAAAAATTCGGTTTCTGTTACGTTCCATGGTTCCACCGGATAAATCGGCTGTCTGTCTGTTTTCATCGCTTATCCCTTCACGGCGCCTGCTGTCAGGCTCTCCATCACTTGTCTCTGCAAAATAATAAATACCAGGATCGTAGGCAATACAGTCATGACCACTGCAGCAAACAACGCCGAATAATTGTTTGCGAAAGTCCCCAGATAATAGTTTAATGCAATCGGAACTGTCCTCGCCGTATCCCCGCTGGTCAGCATCAGGGCAAAATAAAACTCATTCCATGTATTGATAAACTGCAGCATCGCAATGGTTGCCAAACCCGGCTTCGCAAGCGGCAGAATAATATGGAGAAACGTCTGAATAAAAGACGCGCCATCAATATAGGCTGATTCCTCCAATGCCATAGAAATCGTCTGATAATAGCTGGTCATGACAAAAAACGCCTGCGGTATCCCCATCGCGGAATAGACAATGATCAGCCCGAGTTTGGTATCATACAGATCCAACACCTTAAAGATTGTGAAAAGCGGCTGGGAGATTGCCTGCGCAGGCAGCATCAAAGCCGCCGATATAAGCAGGATTAATACCGGTTTAAACGCGAAGCGGAAGCGGGCTGTCACATAAGCGCACATCGCCACAAGTGTCACCGTTACCAACACACTCAAACCTACAATGATAATACTGTTCAAAAAATATTTTCCAATCGGAGCATATTTAAACGCATCAGCATAGTTTTTCAGATTGAATGAACTGGGCAGGGAAAGTGCGGAAGAGTTAATCTCTGCATAAGTTTTAAAGGAACTCAAAAACGCCCACACCATCGGTCCGACCGAGATAAAGACAAAAAACAGCAGGAAAACGTATTTCGGAATCCCCATCAGCCATTTTGCAAATTTTGAATCCATTCTCATGGCCTAGCCCTCCTTCACTTCTTCTTTGTCCCTGAATAGCCTTCGAATCAGAATCACCAGGCTTACACCCAGCGCGATCTGAATTACCCCGACTGCATTCGCTTTTCCATAATTGTTTTCAAGTGTCATGATCTTATACAGGTAGGTTGGCAAGTTCAAAGTAGATGTTCCCGGCCCGCCTTTTGTAGTCATATAAATAATGTCAAACTGCGATACCATGGCAATCGAGGCCAAAGTCACACAGGTTCCGAACACATTTTTCATCAATGGTATCGTGATGTACCGATCAAGCTGCCATGGAGTCGCTCCGTCTACAACAGCAGCCTCATATATTTTCTTGTCGATCGCTCCCATCTGAGCCAGGAATATGATCATATTAAATCCGGAATAAAATACCCAGGTAGCCGTGACCGTCCAAAAAGCATACTTGGAATTTCCAAACAAATTGACAATATATCGCGTATCCCAGCCGAAAACCTCGTAAATCGGCTTCAGGATTCCAAAAGTCGGATTCAAAAGCAATGTGTAAACATAACTGCGGTCGCCGCTGTAGGAATAATATTGGGAATTACATACGCAGTACGGACGATCTTCCAGCCTTTTGGTTTCCTTCTCAATATCAGCGCCATTGTAAGACCCAGCAGGACATGAAATGTGCTCTGGATCAGCACCCATTTCAACGTGTTGATGATGGAAACCGCAAATGCTTTATCCTGAAAAATTGCTGCAAAATTACCGAAGCCGATAAACGTCGGGCTGGTGGAAACCATATATTCACACAGTGATGTATAGAGCACCATTAAAATCGGTATTGCATATACCAGGCAGAACAGGACCAGGCAAGGAAGAATAAACAATACAATCCATTTTTTCTTGGTCGATTGTAAAATGAAGTTGAACACCTAAAAAATCCATAGCGATTGAA
>JAJQCB010000180.1 GCA_021203005.1 Clostridiales bacterium
AATCCGGATTGTTCTCTGCAAATGTCCTTGCTGTTTCCAGCTTCTGGCGCACGTTCCCAGACAGATATTCATCCGCTGTTTCATAGCGCTCAGTCAGCGGATTCTTAAAGATCACGCCATGAAGTTCCTCTAAGATTTCATTCTGCGGTTTTCCGGTCAGTTCCTCCATAAAGGGAAGATCGACCCCCGCGCGCTCCCCAAGAGATACCGCCAGCGCTTCGCTTGAAGTATCTACATGAGTAACAGCTTCCGCTTTTTTAATTGTCCGTCGGGAAAACATATCCGCTTTCCGCTCCAGATTTCCCTGCTCATCCACAACTTCCAATGAACATAGCAGACAATAGCTGTTGTCCTGATTGAACGCCCGCTTATTCGCCGTGCTGCTGATAATACCGTATTTCGCAGTAAAATTGTCATAAAGCACATTCAGTTTACCCTGAAGCGCAGCAATCTCTCCGTCGCTTCCTTCGTTCATCTGACAGTCAATCAGTTCCCTCGTACAGTCTCGGATCGCCACCATGCCTTTTACCCGCTCTGCTGTAGCAGCCGGAAGATTTACCTTGTTCATCACAGAATTTTCTCTGTAATAAACATCGCCATCCACTACCGTATAGGAAAAGTTTTTCACAGACGGATCAGCCGGAATGCTTACGGTATCTTCTTCCAAATCCGTATCCGGCATCTGCACCTGTTCCATTGTCCCCTGAATGTGCTGCATCGCTTCTGCAAGCTGCTCTCCAAGGTCTGTGCCTGGAATCGGCTTTACGGTACACTCCAGCTTGCCGTACTGGGTGTTTTCTTCTGTCAGTTCTCCAAGCACCATTTCCGGATGGCTGGCAAAATACTGGTTGATCGTATATCCCTGCTCACTTTTTCCAAGCTGCACCCACTCCGGCATTTCTGTCGTCGGCGCGTCACGCTTCTGCAAAAACAGGATATCCGCTACGACATCCGTCCCAGCGTTCCGAGAGAACGCATTGTTCGGAAGCCTAACCGCGCCCAGTAGATTGGCGCGCTCAGCGAGATATTTCCTCACAGACGGATTTTGTTTATCCATTGTTCCGGCAGAAGTGATCACCGCCACCACGCCTCCAGGACGAGCCTGATCCAGTGACTTCGCAAGGAAATAGTCGTGTATCTGGAAGTTCAGCCTGTCATATTTCTTATCCGGCACTTTATAATTGCCGAACGGCACATTCCCAATCACGACATCAAAGAAATCATTGGGATAGTCCGTCTTTTCAAAACCATCCACTGTGATATCCGCTTTCTGATACAACTGCTTTGCAATCCTGCCGGTAATGCTGTCCAGTTCCACGCCGTACAGACGGCTGTCCTGCATCCCCTCCGGCAGCATACCGAAGAAGTTTCCGACGCCCATTGAAGGCTCTAAGATATTGCCGCCCTGAAAACCGAGATTCCCCAGCGTGTCATACATAGCCTTAATCACAGTGGGAGAGGTGTAGTGCGCGTTCAGCGTAGATGCCCTTGCCGCCATATATTCATCTGCCGTGAGCGCATCTTTTAATTCCGTAAATTCGTTTGCCCAATTCGGCTTGCTCTCATCAAATGCATCCGGCAAGCCTCCCCAACCGACATACTGTGACAGTATTTCCTGTTCCTCCGGTGAAGCGTTACGTCCGGATGCTTCCAGTTCTTTCAGGAGATGAATCGCGTCCATGTTCCTGCGGAATTTTGCTTTCGCGCCGCCCGCACCCAGATCCATGTCCGTTATATGGAAGTTTGCCGGTTCATGAACCGCCGTTGATTCCTGTATGGTCTCCTGCGCTGTTTCAAGTTCTTCCTCCGGCAGAGAAAAATCAAATGTCTGCTGTTCCTCCACAAAGGACCGCACATACGCGGTACTCTCGTTTCGGAAGATTGGGAAACCGGAAGTCCCCTGGAAAGTCAAATCGCGCAGGCTGACTTTATCTGCCTGAAAATCTACAGCGTCAATCTGAAACTGCCGTCCCTCAATCTCCATTTCCATCCCAATCGGAAGATAGTCTTTCCCGTCATATTCCAGCATGATCTGATGGGAGCCATCCTCTGACTGCTCCATCAGGACGAGGCTCTGTCCTTTTGACCAGATTTTCTTTCCGTTTGCCACCCATGTCTCTGCTCGAAAACCGGTTACATCCATGCTGTCCCCGCTCTCAAGCTGCTTTGTCCGGATATGGCTCCCCAGTATTTCAGAGACCGTGTGCGCATCATCGCCGTAAAACTCAAAATATCCGTCATGCTCAAAACCGATCAAGACATTGACCTTATATTTCTGCCGAAGTTTTTCATACTCCGCTTCATTCGCCGCATCCAGCACAGGAGGCTGATCAATGACAGAATCATCCCGCTTTTCCTCTCGCTCTGGCGCTTCCTCTTTTACACCGATTTCTGACTGTTCATCGGATTTTTCTTCTGCGTTATCTTCACGCATATTTTCGTTCGCAGGCACTTCCTGTGTAATTTCTGGTTCCTTTTTCTCTACCCAATCCACGATCAGATGAGCGTTCCGGATATCTTCTCCGACACGTTCATTTAATTCCGATATATCATAGGTATAGGTGAAGAGCGGGTACTCCTGATTGCGCAGAAAGATACTGTTTCCATTGTTTTCTTCCACGACATAAACGCCGTCCGGCAGATAAACCGCCGCGCTCTCCGGATACGCATAAACCGGTACCATCTCTGCCAGATTTCTGCCCTCCGCAGCTGCTTCCAAGCTCAGCGAAATGCCGTTTGCCTTTGCTTTTTCTTCCATCTCCCGCGAAGGACGGAACAGAGAATAATCTCCGTCGCGGAAAGCCACCATATCAGCGAATGTATTCTGCATCGCCTCATAATTTCTGTCGCTTTCCTCCATACCGGAGAGGATAGATGACATATCCTGAACAGCACCCGATACCCAGTCTTTATCATCCAGCTTCATGCGGACTGCATTTGCCACATCAAGAGATGTGATTCCCTCCGGAAGTTCCAGAGACGCGGTACTCCGGTTATAATAAAAGCTGGCTATCCTCTGGGAGAGGACAGATTTCTCGTAATCCGCAAAGTGGTCTGCGTCCTGCGGTTCCAGATACCTCCCCGTCAGAATCAGTTTTTCTGTCCGTTTCGCCGCATTCGCCCAGTTTAGATTTACCGTGGTGTTATATGGTTCATTCTGATAACTTCCCCTCGTAAGCCGGATACCCTTAGCATCATAATCTGCATGGCTGTTGTCTGCTCTGGAAATTGCATGGCTGTGTCCTCCAGTTCCATAACTCTCCTTCAGGTAATCGGCTTTTTCCTTATCCGTATGGTTCTGGATAAAATAGGAATATGCGGCAAGCCTGCTTCCTGAATAAGAGCCTCCCCTGCGCAGGAACTGGTTGATTTCATCTTCTGTAATAAAATCCACGTTTTCCCGCATTCCTTCGATCTGTGACTGCGGAAATACAACTGGCTCCGCTGTCAGGCTGGAAAGCCTTTGAAGAATCTCTTCCGGATTATGGAAGGGGAAACGTAACAGATTCCTGTTTTCCTCATACTCCATAACAAAGTTTCCAAGCCCTTGTAGGGTATCGGAAAGAAATCCCTCATTCGCAAGCATCCCCGCGATCCGCTCCGTGGAAGCTGGGAAACCGCCTTCAAACAGCAAATCGTCCATAAAGAATTCACCGTCTGTATCCTGCCTGAGATACCATAAGGACGCAGCCAGTTCCGACCTCTCATTCAGGAGTGCCTGATCCAGTACGACCTGCGGCGCGAAAGCCCCTGCGGATAAAAGCTCTTTCGTCCGTCCGGCTGCCTGTTCCCATGTCAGGGTAAGCGCATCCTCCTTAAACCGCGCCTCCTCTCCGGCAGCAATCTTCAATCCGTCCTCATCGAACCATACAGAATACTGCTTCCCATCGACTTGAAGCCCCATGCCGCCCCAACGATACTCGTTCTGCATAAAAGCAGCATCATCCCCAGCCGATAACATAAAATGAGCGGCAATCCGTAAGACACCCTGCCTTTGATTGCCGCCCATGCGAAGCACTTCATCCACTGCCGAAATCGGGACATTGCCCTCAAAAGAAATACTGGACAGGCTCTGACTGTCCGGCGTTTCAATTAACTGTAAACCAGCTCTGTCATTATGATCTCTTCCGCGCGGTTTTGAATGTTCTCCATTCTCTGAACCCAAAGCATCTGATCCTCGGCTTTCAGTTTCTCATTCACTCCCTCGCTGTCTGCCATCTGTTTCACCAGAAGTTCCATCCTCCCGTCCGCTGTCTGATCGATCTCCAGAAGATGCTCCGTCAGTTTCCCGCTCAGGAGCAGCCCCTGATACAATCCGCTCTGATGCTCCTTCAGATAATTCTTCCTCATCCGTCCGAACCGCCCCAGCGGTTTCTTCGGCGCTTCCTCTATCGTCAGGTTCGGAATCAGAAACTCCCCTTTGTTCGTGTACTCCATTGCTGTCGCTTCTCTCATCTTCATTCGCTCCCTTCATTTTACTTTCACGCGTTAATTCGCTAAATTCATTGTAGATCGGCTTTTGATTTTTTTCAACCTGTTCCAGCGATTCTTTTCGATTTTTTTGATATTCCCTTGTCCGGAGCATACGCCCGATATCCGAAAGCATCGGCTCTGCAATCTCCGTGACCGCCGTTCCTAACTGGGAAAGGGAAGCCGTAGTGCTGAAATCTGTAATATAGTCAAAATAATCTTCCTCAACATAATCCATTACATCCAGCCCACAACGGGAGAGGAGCATATAAACAATACTTGCCTCCATCGTTAAAGAGAGGCGGGAACGAAGATTCAATTCATCCAGTTCTTCCAAAAAACTTCCGTAAACCGCAAAATTCAGCCTGTCCGCATATTCATCCAGATGATCCCTCACCTGTTCTTCCGCCGCTTCCCGCAGCGCATCAACCACATTATGGGATGACACCGATTCATACCGGCTCTGTAAATGCTCCACCAAAGCGTCATGATCCTCAGCTTTTAACTCCCAAAGGTATGGATCGCGGGCATCCCTTCCCCTGTGCGTGTCCGATACGTCAAAAACATATTTAAGTCTCGGCCAGTCAGAGGAATCGTCAATCAGGGCTATTCCTTTCGCCCCTCTGTTCACCCATCTGCCCATACGGTTATTCCACAGTTCCAGGGACGCACAGGCTGTCGCGTCCGGCCTCTGCGCATGAATCAGCATCTGGTCTTTGAATGGATACTTATACAGTCTGGAAGCCGTATCCAGATAATCCATCCAGTCATATCCGCTTCGGGATATATTCTTTGCTGTTTCTTCTGCAAGTGCGCTGATTTTCTGATATTTACTCGCCATTTAACCTCCAATCTTCCGGAGCAGTTTTTCTGCTCCGGATATATTTATTTTGCCGCAGTTTATTATGATTTTTTCTGACGCTTTCCTTTGCCGGAACGATCAAATTCCAGATGGTAATTAACATACTGTCCTGTATCTTCCATAACAAGCGTCGCATCAAAATTCTTTCCGGTCTTTGCAGAATACAATCCGCTCATCCTGACCTTTCCGCTTTTCAAAAGGCTTTCTGCCGCCTTTTTATTGATCTTCTTTTTCATGCCGGTGAGCCACTTCGATTCTTTCCAGATACAAAATTTGCATTCCCTGTTAGAACAGTAGAAATTCTTCTGCCCCTCATAGACCGGAGAACCGCAGCGCGGACACACACCTACCTGTTCTTTCTGTGCCTTTGCCTTGCTGAAACGCTGCCGTTCCGAATCCGGCAGAGTATCATACTTATCCACAAGTTTATCCACCATCTCCGTAATATCAGAAAGAAATGCTTCCGGTGAAACCTCCCCGCGCTCCATTCGCATCAGTGTATTTTCCCATTCCGCAGTCAGCTTTGGAGATTTGATATCCTCCGGCAGGACCGCAGCCAGATTTTTGCCTGCTTCTGTCGGGATCAGCTGCTTCCCCTTTCGCTCGGCATAACCCGACCTTACCAGCTTCTCAATCATGGAAGCGCGCGTTGCCGGAGTACCCAGCCCTTTCTTTTCCGTATCCTCATCGAAACTCTCATTACCGGCAGTCTCCATTGCTGACAGGAGCGTATCCTCCGTATAAGATTTCGGCGGCGATGTGAAATGCTCGCTCTTTCTCGCCGTAACAGGAGAGAGTACCTGACCTTCCTTTACGTCCGGCAGGACGGTATCCTCCGGCTTCTTCTTATCTGCGGATTTCAGCCTGCTGCGGAAACTGTCCTCATACTCTTTAAAGCCCTGTTCCAAAACCACCTTGCCTTTCGCGGTAAATTCATAGCCCCCGCATTCCACAATAATCTCTGTCTCCAGAAAACGCTGTTTGCCTGCTGTTGCACATAAAAGCCTCTGTGCGACCAGCTGAAGAATGTCCCTTTCACCGCTCGTGAGAGAAGATAAATCCTGCTTTGTAATTTCCACAGTCGGGATAATCGCATGATGGTCAGAAACCTTTGCATTGTTAATCACCCGTTTCACATCCGGCGCGGACTTCATCGTATAGCCAAACACCTCACATACCGATGCAGCCATTTTTGCGGCTGTCTCTTCCATATCTTCTGTCAGGAACTGGCTGTCTGTCCGCGGATATGTGACCAGTTTCTTTTCATAAAGGCTCTGCGTATAATCCAGTGTTTTCTGCGCTGTGTAGCCGTAATAGCGGTTGCTTTCGCGCTGCAAGGTTGTCAGATCATAAAGTTTCGGCGGGCTGACCGTCTTTTCTCCGGAAGTTACGGAGATCACCTTTGCTTCACTGCTGTTGCAGGCTTCCAGAACAGCATCAGCTTCTTTCTCATCAAAGATTTTTTCTTTTGCAGCCTCCAGACCGCCGCCGGTCAGATGCACGTTATAATATTTTTCTTTCACAAAGTTTTTGATCTGCCCGTCCCTCTCTGTGAGCATCGCAAGGGTAGGCGTCTGCACCCTGCCGACCGTCAGGCGCTCATTATAAAGCGTTGTAAAAAGCCTTGTGGCATTGATCCCCACCAGCCAATCCGCTTTGGAACGGCAGAGCGCAGCGGCGTACAGATTATCATATTCACTGCTGTCTTTCAGATTTTCAAAACCTTCACGGATTGCCGTATCTTCCATAGAACTGATCCACAGGCGCTTAAACGGTTTCTTACAGTCTGCCTGATGGTAGACCAGACGGAAGATCAGCTCTCCCTCACGTCCTGCATCTGTTGCACAGACCAGCTCCGACACATCCTCACGAGACATCAGGGATTTCAGAATCTCAAACTGATTTTCTTTGTCCGGCGCGACCTCCCATTTCCAATTTTCCGGCACGAGCGGCAGATCCTCCCTGCGCCATTTCTTCAATCGCTCATCATAGGCATCCGGCTGTGCAAGCCCGACCAAATGGCCGACGCACCACGAGACGAGATAACCGCCTCCCTCCAGATAGCCGTCGTTTCTTTTATAAGCACCCAGCAACTTCGCAATGGACTGGGCAACGCTCGGTTTTTCTGCAATTACAAGCTGATACATATTTTCAATCTCCTTCGTCATTCAATTTTATTAATCTTCCATGCACCACATAGCGCGCATCCTGAAACGAATACGCACAGGTGGAAAGTGTTACAATGCGGTCATCCGTGATCAGACGGATATTTGCTGTAAAATCTGATTTCCCGCTGACCTCCCGCATCCATTCCGCGAATTCATGCGAATCGGAAAAACGCATGATATAAGCGGAGGAATCAGCAGTCGTCGTATATCCGGCAAATAGTTCAAGCCGGTATTTGCTGTCCCCGACTGTCAGATACATAACCGGATGCGCTTCATAATATTCCTGCTCCTCATACTGGATCAGGCTTGCGAACATCTTGCCGCTTGCCATATGATGCCCGTAGATAATGGTATTTTCGTCCGAAAAATCATCATTGTTATTACAATCAGTGAACAGGCATCCGTTCCGGTTATAAGTGCCGTCTGCAAGGTGGTACAGGTAATACTCATTGTCCGTTCCCTGCACGACCGGATAATTGATCACGGTATCGGGGCTGTAAAGCCATGCCCCGATATCCGTGTTGATCCCTGCCAGCGCAGTAAAATCCACAACCGGCAGAGCGACTTCCTCCTCTGCATCCGTTTCACTTTCCGAGACAGCCGAAGCCGGACTTTCGTCCGGCTCCTCACTGTCTGTTACTGCCATCTGCGCAATCTCCTCATACACATCATCGCCTTCTTTGTATTCCAGCTCTGTATAAAGGATTTTTCCGGCAAAAAAAGCCGCGACGCCGAGACACAGCAATGCCAGGGCAAACGCGGCTTTCCCACGAAATGCAGTCTTCATATCAATCCTCTTTCTTCCGGCGATACCAAGCATATCCTCCGAATGCCAATGCGGAAGCTCCGGCAAGTCCGGCGATCAACGCCCACAAAAGGACGTTGGAATTATCCCCTGTTTTCGGTCCGTCTGTAGAGGCTGTAGTAGAACCGCTTCCTGTAGACGACCCAGTAGAACTTCCATCCGAAGTGCTTCCTGTTGTCTCTGTTGAACTATCCGCAGTATTATCGGAACTATCATCATCCGAAGTATCGTCGCCTTCCGATTCTGAATCCGTACCTTCCAGCGCATCCACATAGGTCTTTACCATATTGGTACTGATTTCTGTGTTATCAACTGCAACCTGTGCTGTATTCTGCACGAACCCTCCGGCAGCATCTTCATCTACGCTGACAAATAATGCAACCGTCTTTGATTCTCCTCCCGAAAGTGTCAGAGACCAACTCGCAGTTCCATCCTCACAGATTCCGTCATTATCCGCTGATACAAAAGTAGTCCCCTCCGGAAGAACATCCGTAATGGTAAACACTTTTTCTTCCTCGGACGGATTCTTTACCGTAATCTGATACTGGAGGACAGTCCCTGCATCTACAGTCTCTCCGCTTAAATCCTTTTTGCCATTTTCACTCAGCACCGCTTTCAACGCTTCCTCTAAGACTGTATTGGATACCTCGTTTGTTGTCACAGTCTTTTCCTGACCTGTCTCGTCATCCTGCACTGATACAACCGCGCTGTTTGCAAATGTCTGTCCTTCCAGATCGGAAGTCACCTTAACTGTCACCGTCACATAACCTTCTGTGCGCGGGGCAGCTTCCAGAACCCAGACGACTGTCTGACCATGCCGAAATCGTTTATATACTCATTCGTCCACCCTTGAAGCTGATCGTC
>JAJQCB010000149.1 GCA_021203005.1 Clostridiales bacterium
TGATTCCGTTTCTATTCTCAGCCATAAGAAAACCTCCTTCTTCTCTCACTTCCGGATCGCCCGGCACAAAATCCATTCACTTGCCTCAGTATAACAAAAATATTCGCGTTTGAAAACTGTTTTTGACAAAGGAAAATAATATTAAAACAACAATGTAATTCCATTGCATACGATCAGCGCTATCCCCGCCGAGATCAATACCATGAAAAACGGGCGGATGCGGCTGTGCTTCCTGCACAGGATATTCAGCAGATACAGGGCCGCAGTCAGAATGAGGATCCAGCCTACATTCCACTGTTCCGTCTCCGCAATATTCATGTTCTGATATAGCATCGAGGCTGACACACTCAGGAGCAGACCTGCCACAATCGGACGGATATATTTTTTGATGGTTTGAAAAATCTGCAGGTTTTCAAAGCGCTCGTACAGATATACCACACAGGAAAATGTGCTGCCGGAAGCTGCCACGCTGCAGACAAATCCGGCCAGCGCCACCGCATAGCCGGCCGCAAATGTACTGCCGGAGCGGAATCCCAGCACATAACCCACGCCTGCCAGAATTTTACAGAGTATGGAACCCGGCAGCGCATTGGCCACCACTACAATTTTGGAGTAAAAATCATTGTATCCAACCATTCCGCTGCTGACAAACAGGCCGTCCGCCACCGCCAGATAAGCGTCGCCGCCGCCAAAGGACATCACAGCGGAAATCAGCCCCTGACCGAGGAAAGCGAAAATACCCGGGTAGAGAATGATCGCCGGTATGGAAAACACCAGCAAAAAAGCCGCCCAGCAGGCCAGTTCCCGGATCAGGGTGCGCAGGGAAAGCCAGGAAAAAGGTATTTTCCCATTGATGCTTTTTCTCACACCGTAAATCGATAATCCCAGCATAATCAGGCGCAGAACAAGGAGCAGGCGGGAATCCGATAAGAGATTCGTCTCACCCACGCAGAGACCGTATAACACAGAAATGACCAGAATGACAACCATTTTCGCCCGGTTAAACTGCCCGTTGGTATAAAAAATAATAAAAAAGGCGACCAGCAGAATGTTGACGATGGAGATATCAAAAACAGGCGTGCGCTCCACGCCGAAAATCTGGTATATCTCCTTTCCCGATGTCAGGAAAAACACCAGCAGCATAAAGAACAGGCTTCTCTTTGCACTGTGATTTTTCCTGCTTTCTGCATACGTCCCCCGCGCATATTCGATCAGCATGAATATAATGTAAGCGGTCACGCCGGCGGATGCAAAAAGGATCTGTCTTAAAATCACATCGTTGGAGCGGTCGATCAGCGACACCAGGAGAACCGTCAGAAAAGCGCCCGGCAGCGCCATCATCACGCCGGCCAGGATCATTCCCGGAATCCCGCATACTTTCCGGCCGATTCCGGTAGCGATCTCCACCGGCAAAGCCCCCGGCGTGATATTCGCAACAACTACATCTTTGTTAAATTCGTCCTCGTCTATCAGCTGTTTTTCCTGTGTGACTTCCTCCTCGATGACCGGAATCAGCGCGGTTTCACCGCCAAATCCGATACATCCGATCTTAAACATCACCGACAACAGCTCTCTCATCTGCCGTTTTTTCATCTTATCCTGATCATATACCGTTTTTGCATCTGTTCATCAGTTCCTTCTCCGAAATTACAGGGACTCCGAGGCTTCGCGCCTTATCCAGCTTGGATCCCGCATTTTCCCCGGCAACCAGAAAGCTGGTCTTTTTGCTTACGCTTCCGGTGCACTTTCCTCCATTTTCCTCGATAAAAGCCGTAATTTCCTTTCGCCCAAAGTGTTCCAGCGTTCCTGTCACCACGATGGTCAGTCCATCCAGAGGCTTTGCTGTATTCTCATCCTCCGCATACTTTGAAGAGGTAATATTCACGCCCAGTTCCTCCAGACGGCGGAGCAGGTTTCGGTTATCCTCCTCCGCAAAAAAACTGTGGATGGACCGGGCTGTGATTTCTCCCACATCGGGGAGCTGCACCAGCTCTTCCACAGAGGCCTCCGCCAGTTCCCAGAGGTCGCGGTAATGCTTCATGATGGACCGGGCAGAAATTTTCCCGACATTGCGAATCGCAAAACCAGTCAGGAGGCTGTCCGCGTCATTCGTCCTGGAGGCCTCAATTGCAGATAAAATGCGGTCGGTATTTTTCTCCCTGCCCAGTATTCCCTTCTCAATCAGCTCCTCTCGGTGCTCCCGGAGACGGTAAATGTCCGATGCATCATGGAGATATCCCTCCTCCACCAGGCTTTCAATATATCTGCTTCCGAAATTTTTGATATCCATGGCATCCTTGCCCGCGAAATAAGCCAGCGTGCGCTTCAGCTGCGCCGGACACGAGGGATTCTCACAGTATATATCGCAGGTATCTTCCTCCCGGATGAGCGCCGCCTGGCAAACCGGGCAACGATCGGGAACTTCATAAGGGCGCTCCGTCCGCTGTGTGACCCGGACAATCGCCGGAATAATCTCGCCCTGTTTCCGGCAGATGGCCCTGCACCCCTCCGAGATACCCATATTCCGGATAAAGTCCGCATTATGCAGCGTCGCTTTCTGTACATTGGTTCCGCACAGCCGCACCGGCTCCGCAAATACGGCGCGGAACGTCATCTTACCGGTCCGGCCCACATTGACCTCGATCTGATCAATAACTACCTCTTTTTCCTCCGGCGGGTATTTATACGCGATGTGTCCGGCAGAATACTTGCTTCCTGCAGGAAAATCCGCACGGTATGCGGTCTGGTCGATTTTTACCACCGCACCGTCAATATCATATCCAAAGCTGCCGCGGTTCTCGCCGATCGCGTCGATGGCAGCCAGCACTTCCTCCGCATCCGAACAGAGTGTGTGCGGCACCACGGCAACCCCTTTCTTTTCTAATTGCTCCAGACCGTCCGCATGGGACTGCATCAGATCCATGCCGTTGTCATAGGCGTCCTGAACATTAAAGACAAACATCTTAAGTCCGCGCTTTTTCACCACAGAGGATTCCAGCTGGCGCAGTGTCCCCGCCGCCAGGTTCCTCGGATTGGCCGCCGGCTTTTTCCCGGCATTCTCCTGCTCCTCGTTAAACCGCTCAAAATCCTCCAGAGACATATACACCTCGCCCCGGAGCTCCACGTAGCCCGGAACGTCAAGTTTTTTTCTGATATCCGGGATGACCAGCGCATTCTGTGTCACATCCTCACCGACAAGCCCGTCCCCCCGGGTCTCCGCGAGGGTCAGCTGACCATCCTGATAGCGCAGACTCATGCTGAGGCCGTCGATTTTCTCCTCCACGCTGAAGCGGGCATCCGGATGCATACGCTGCACTTTTTCCACCCAGTCAACAATCTCTCCCTTTTCAAAAACATCCTGGATGCTGAGCATCGGCACATGATGTGTCACCTCCACACCGGCCTCGCGCTTCGCGCTGCCGCCGATCTTCTGTGTGGGGGAATCCGGCGTCACCCAATCCGGATGCTCCTGTTCCAATGCTTTCAATTCCAGCATCAGCTGATCATATTCGTAATCGCTGATCTCCGGCGCGTCCTCATTATAGTACCGGTTCATGTGATACTCAATGATCCGTCTCAGCTCATCATATCTCTGTCTCGCATCCATCCTCTTCTCCCTTATTTTCATCCTCTTTCGCCCGCTTTACCAGGCGATTTATCCGGCAGCCTCAAATGCCAATCCATTCCGGCGTATGATGCTTCGTATTTCACCGGCCGTTTTTTCTCTTCTGTCCCTTCGGCGCACTGTAACTATGCTCGATCAGACGATATAACTCCTGCTTCTCTGCCGGAGTCACATCCCGGTAAGTTCCCGGGACCAGATCGCCGAGATAAATATTCATAATCCGCACGCGCACCAGACGCCTGACCCGGTAACCGAACACCGCACACATCCGCCGGATCTGACGGTTATATCCCTGTGTGAGCACCATGGAAAACGTGCGCCGGCTTTTTTTCTCAATCATGCACCGCCGGGTCGTCACATCCAGTTCTTCCAGATACACGCCGCTCCGCATCCCTTCGAGAAACTCGTCCGTGATATCATGATCCACCGTGACCACATACTCTTTTTCATGAAAATTTCCGGCACGCATGATTTTATTGACGAGGTCGCCCTGGTTGGTCAGCAGAATCAGTCCTTCTGAATCCTTGTCCAGACGCCCGGCAGGGTAAATCCGCACCGGATAGTTTATGTAATCAATGATATTGTTTTCTTCCCGCTTCTCTGCGGTGCAGACAATTCCCCGCGGTTTATGAAAAGCAATCAGTACTTCCTTCTCCTGCGCCTGTACCGGCTCTCCGCAGCAGAATACCTGCATGCCGGGCTCTACCCGGTCCCCGCATACCGCCGTCCTCCCGTCGATGATGACCTGCCCGGCCTCAATCCGGCGGTCGGCCTCGCGTCTGGAACAGACGCCGGCCTCGCTCAGGTATTTATTGATTCGTATTCCTTTTTGAAAGCTGTTTTCCGATTTCATCATTTCCAACCCCGGCTCTCTTCCGCCTGATTCGCCCCGCATTCTTCGGTTACCTCTCATTTTTGTAGGCTTCCAGCCTGCATTGATTTTCTTCCTCAAAATCAATCATTTCACGCGCGAGTTCCGTCGCGTAGACGCCGGCTTCCTTATATTTATGAATCGCTTTTTTCAGTTCATCCGCCCCGCGGCGGTTTCCTTTCTGCATCATGTCCGCGACATGCGACGTTTTATCCGAAAGCGCCGTCCTCATCTTTACGGCGGATTTCAGCATTTTCCCCGCCATCGGCTTCGGTTCTGCCTCCTCTTTCCCATTCCCTTTCAGTCGGGCATTTGCCTTATCCTCAAACTCCTTCATTTTTCCGGCTTCCACATGCAGCTCGTAGGCGAATTCCTCGTCATAGACATCCTGCAGCACCTGATAGATCGCTTCTCTTCCCATACTGGAATTTCTGCAGATTTCATGCAAAAGCCGGTCCTCATCTTTTTCGTTCATTCAAAGATACCTCCTGTCATGTCTTACAGAAATAGTATCCCGTTGAACGCTTTCATTTATACGCTGCACATCCGGCAATTCAGTCACAAGCGTACCGGTTTAAACATCAAGGCAGGGAACAGCATGAGCTGCTCCCTGAGATATCAAAAATGTTATCGGAACATCTGACAGGCCGGTGATGATGGTTCACCAAAAAATCATCGCCGGGGCTCCTGTCTTATTCCATGCATGTCCTACATGCCCGCAAGGATGTCTGTGCGGATATAGCCGGTCTTGCCATTCCATGTAACCTTTGTCCATCCCTCACTGTAGCTCATCACAACCGTCACCTTTTCCCCGGAATAAGCCAGACCGACACGGTCGGAGCTCTCGCTCATGGAAGAACGGATATTCACGGAGGATGTCAGCGTGATCGTTGTTCCCGCGGAAAATCCCGAGGAGGATGAGGAGGATGAGGAAGAAGAAGAGATATACTCTGACTTAATATATCCGACAATATCTCCGCTCTTTACCTTTGTCCACCCGTCGGAAGTAACCGCGAGCTGACGGATCTGCGAACCTGCAGCAGCTGAGGCCAGAACCTCTGCGGACTCACTGGGATTCTCCCGGATGTATACGGTATCTGTCACATATACCCAGGCTTTCTCTTCCGTCTCTGTTGATTCTGAAGAAGTATCATCATTATCCCCGGAGGTCTCCTCATCCGCCGCGTCTTCCGACTCGTCTTTATCTGAGTTCTCCGATGTATCATCCGAGGATGTATCCTCGGTCTCATCCGACTGCGTCTCCTCTACCTGCTCAGCTGCTGCCGCTGCTTTCTCCTCCAGGACAGATTCATATTCACTCTGCCATGAACTGATTGCCGCGGCCAGATCCCCTTCCACCAGAGTGCGCAGTGCCTCATCCTGCTCCAGCGCCTGCTCATAATTAGTCTGGACGCCTGCCTGCAGCGCGATCACATCCTCGCTCTGCTCATAAGCCTGAATCAGCTGTAGGATCTCCTGATCCAGCGTATACTCCTGATACAGCAGATTGAACGGACTGTAGGTATTGTCAATGTAAGCCGTACCGTCCTCCGCCGTTCGGACATAGAAGAAATCCATCCCGGCTGCGGTCGTCTCAATCTCATTATACTTTACATCAAAAGACACGGAAACAATATAAGAGGAATCATCCGCTCCTGTCTTGGTATAACAGACGATATTCTCATAAGACTCCACAAACTCACTGTACATCTGAATGTAAGTCTGTTCCGTCTCCGACATGGGGTATGCATACTGGAGAATCGTGCTCACATCGCCGTCCGCGTAGCATGAATAATAATCTGTGATAACCTCATTGATCTGCTCATAGGCATCCTTCTCGTATTCCTGGGAGGATACCGGCTGCTCCTTATTCTCCGCCGCTTTCTTTTCCATTGATTTCCGGATACCGATCACGGCAGCGGCAATCACAACAATCGCAATCACTATGCCAATCAGAATCGGAATCAGATTCTTTCTGGCAATCTTCTGTACTTTTTCCTTTTTGGCAGCTCCGGCGTCCACACTTCTGCGCCTGGTTTTTTTCCGGGAGATAATCTCGTCCTCGATCACTTCGCCCGTCGCGGCTTTTGACTTATCCTTCACAGACTCATGGGAAATAAACTCCAGATCGTCCAGGATATCTCCCTCCGGCTTTGTCTCTTTTTCATCGGGTGTCCCTGCTTCCTCTTCTGCAGAATTCTCTGCTTCATCCGGTGTATTTTGTTCCCTGTCTGCAGCATCTGAGTCAGCCGCATCCGGATCTCCGGCATCACTGTCAGATATGTCCCCATCTGCGACATCAATATCAGCTGCATCCTCTGCAACATCGGCATCAGCAGAATCAGAACCTGTGACATCGGCATCAGCTGTGTCAGGTTCTGCTGCATCGACATCAGCAGCATCAGGTTTTCTGTCAGCGCTCTCGCCGGTTTCCATGATTTGCTCCGGTTTTATCTCATCGTTTTCTATATTTTCATCGACTGGTTTTTTTTCAAAGTCTGACATAGGCAAAACTCCTTTTCGCGTCCATTCGTGGATGTAATTCTACCATAATCAGACCTATTTAGCAAGGCGGCATTTATAAAAGGATTGTAAATGTATGGTAAAAGAAAATCTGATTTTAATCCTCTGATCCTGAGATTGGTGTGATAACGATATTCTCCGCGCTGATCCCGGTTTTCCGCTTTACGATGTCCTCAACCTGAGCCCACTTTGCATCCGTGACATCCCCCATATCAAGCACGACATCCGCCGTCTCATCTGTGATGCTCACCACAACATCTGTAAACCCTTTTGCAGCCAGCAGCAGCTCCGCCGCGTTTTCCCGTTCCGCCACATCGGTCATGGCAACCATAGCGTCCACGGCATCCTGTTTCTGCGCGTCTGTGAGAGATGTGCTGTTAATGATTTCCAACAGGGACTCCTTATTTTTTGACCGCACCTGTTCCCGGCTTAATTTTACCTCGGCTGCGTAATCCACTGTGCTGTCAGCGGAAGTCAGAACAGTCTCTCCGGCTGCGGAGCTGTCCGTATCCACAGAATCCCCGTCAGCACCGTCCTCATCCGCTCCGGTATCCGTGTCTGAGTTCTCCGATTCCCCGGTGTCATCGGTCTGGGACGACGCTGTATCTTCCTCCGACCCTGCAGACGCCACATCCACATCCTCCTCCGACCCTGCAGACGCCGTATCCGCATCCTCCTCCGTGTCAGTAAAAATTTCCGCCACGGAGTCTTCCTCGGATATTTCATATGTATCAGCCACCTCATCTGCAGTCGTCTCAACAGCTTCATCCGTTGTTGTCTGCGTGTAACTGATATAACCAGCCACCGCAATCATCAATGCCAGCGCCGTAATAATAATCTGATTTTTCCGAAAAACTTTTTTCACTCTGACTCCTCCTGTATTTTTCCCATCTTAACTACCTTTATTTTATGAGCTTCCAATCCAAATAATGCTTCCACAGCCTCAGAAATATTCGACGCGACCGTACTGTTTCCGCCTCCCTCCGCCACTACCAGAACGCCCTCGATCGCGGGAACAATTTCTCTGCTGACAAAAGGCTCCTCCTCACTGTCTGTGTATACCGTCGTTTCACTGCTCTCCGTGCGGGTATCGGATGTTCCGTCCTCCTGGGAAGAGGACTCTTCCTGCGAATAAGCCACATCCTTTTCCACCACAGTCTCTCCGCTATCCTGAAAAGTAATCATCACTTCCACAGCCCCGACGCCATCCATCCGGGACAAAACTTCAGCAAGGCGTTCTTCCATCTCCGCCTCATAATCGGAGACAGAAAGCGTATCCGAAGTTTCCGAAAGTGCTTCCGTCTCCCCTGTCCCGGAGAAGGATTCTCCGCAGCTGGACGGAAAAGCGATGACCAGCAACACCATACCGGCAAGAAACAGAATCAGACACTGGTCCTTTCCGGGTTTTTTCTTTTTCCATAAATTTTTCAAGCCTTTCATTCCGCAATATCCTCCGTCAGCCTGGACGCAAACTCTTCATACACTTCCGCCTGCACCTCCTCCATTCCGGACCAGTCCATATCCGCTGCATTCTGTTCGTCTATCTGCAGGATAATCTCTTCCTCCCAGCCATTCGCCCCCAGAAGGGAAATCAGCGGTTTCATCAGTGCGGCAATCAGGATAAGTCCGGCAAAAAAACGAATGTATTTTACATATCTTTGATCCGGCAGAATCTGCAGTGCCATAGTAAGAAAAATCACCAGGCAGACCATCTGTTTCACCCAGGACATCAGTTCCGCAAACATGTTACCCTCCTTTTACGCAGCTTCAGCGCACCGCTGTAATAACGATTGCGATCGTGAGCAGAATCATCAGAATACCGGTCAGCAGCGTTTTCAGAAGAAGCCCCGCACTTTCGCCGATACCGTCAATGCAGTTACAGACCTGTGTGCTTGCGAAAGGCTGTACCATCGCCCCGGTCACCTTAAACATCAGGAAAAAGAGAAGCATTTTGAAAACCGGGACAAATGACACACCGACCACCACGATCATCGCCGCCACGCCGACGCCGTTTTTAATCACC
>JAJQCB010000158.1 GCA_021203005.1 Clostridiales bacterium
CATTCGAGCCTTTTTTCAAACTCGTTTTTTTTCATAGATTACTTGACACTACCTCTTTTTTCTGGCATTGCTGAAATCACTCCCGCCCAGCCTTTCCGGGCGGAGAGATCCCGCAAATGCAAGGACTCACAGCTTAAAAAAGTATAACCTACTCTGTGATCATCTCATATCCATAATGTTCAAAATAAAATCCCAGCCTGCTGTTGATCTTGTCCCGCAGCGCAGGATCCAGGGAAAACGTATTCTTCTGATAATCCTTCTGACTCTCCAGATATTTTTCAAAGTATGGCTTTGCCTCCTCGTACCCGCTGAGACCGAGATGATCATAGATTCGCTCCACATACCCTTCGGGATCACGGCAGAAATCCTCGTATTTGATATCAATACGATCTTTCTCCGGTATCTCATCCAGTTCCACAAACGCTTTCTTATAAATGCGTTCAAAAAGTTCAATGGAAAGATCCTCAATCACTTCCCGGGGAGCCGGTTCGTTCAGGGAGAGAAGTTCCATTTCCTTGGTAAACATATTGATGGTGGACATGATCACTTTATATGGATTGCGGTAGATATTAATAAATTTCGCGCCCGGATAACATCGTTTCAGTTCTCCGATGCGGCAGGTATTTTCCGGGCTTTTTAAGAGAAGCGGCTTTCCGTGATACAGCCAGGTCACCTTACGCAAAATGTAATCATAGGCTTTGCGCCACTCCCGCTGTTTCTCCTCACCCTGCTCATCAATAAATGCTGTTTCCATATACTTCGCACCGTTTCCTCCGTCCGGGAAAACCAGCATATGGCTGATTGCCTGCGTGGAAATCGTCGCCTGGGCAAATACCTCCTCCATGGGCAGATCCAGCTCGTACTCCAGATTATCCATGGGTCGTGCTCCCTTCAGCAATCGCTTCTGTATCTTCGCCAGCATATGCTTGAGCAGGATACAATTGCTGAATGTGACGGTTTTAACCGGATCAAACCACCCAAACTGCGGATCCCGCGTCAGTAGATTCTGCAGAAATGTCGTACCGGAGCGCCAATAGCCTACAATGTAAACCGGTCCTTCTTTCACCCTTGTTCTTCGAATCGGAATATAAAAGATCAGCCATTCCAGCAAAGCCGGAAGCGCCAGGACAAAAGTCACTACTGTGATAAGCCGCGCCTGCTTTTTGTCCGTGATCGGATTAGATCGTTTTAAGCGGAGCCAGTTATCAAACCGGCAACCCAGTAAATTGTGTGATAGATTAATCTTTGCCATAGTTACATGTCCATTCTCTTAGGTATTGCTGCGATCCGGCAGATCTGTCAACCCGCACAGCTCATATCTTATCCAGTCAGCGCAATCGCCATAAACTCCGGCAGAAAACCGCTGCCATGTCACTCATGTCGGAAACAGGATCACCAGTACCTCGGAGTCCGTGTTCTGCAGATATTGTGCTGTCTGAAGGCCGTCACAGTAATCAAACACCTTTCCATCCTCCAGGAAATACTGCTGTGCCTGCTCGCAAAGTTCCGTATTTGCAAAGCGGATACGCACAACCGCTTCCCCGCTCTCATACCCTTCCCGGATCAGGCTTCCGATCCGGTCAGCATCCCAGGTCTCCACATACAGTCCCTCGTGGATATAATAGTTGTCCGCCGTAGCAGTACACTCCGGCAGAGGAATCTCCGAATCCGGCGTATGAGTGGTCAGAAGCGTATCCGTCGTTACCCCAAAATAATCATAATTCAGGTATTGATAATCAGATCCAACTACTTCCCCTGCCTCGGAATTTCCCTCATTTTCCGCCAGATAGATGTAATTGGCATTGCCCCATGTCGTATCAATGTAATAGTATTCTCCATCCAGGAAAACCAGATTCCATGCGTGGCTCTCCCCATTTGCAACGCCTGTCACAGTCGTACAGGAAATATCCAGCAGCTCCAGAAGATACTGGGTCGCATAAGCGTAGCCCTGACAGATCGTCTCATGATTTACAAACGCACTGATGATATTCTGGTTGTTCTCTGCGTCGACGACATAGTCGACCTCGCGGATCAGCGTCTCATACACATAGAGTGCCTTATCATAATCGCTGCCATCCGCCGGCGCATCCGCCAGCATCCGTGCCGCCTCCGCGTCAATCTGCTCCTGCAGAGCAGTCTGCTCTTCCACCGTGACAGTATAGGAGGGAGTGATGGAAATGGACACAATCTCATCATTTTTGCTGTTCGTGACATAAGCCAGCTGATCTACCCAGAAAAAATTGCAGTAATCATAGCGGACAGCCTGGTAAGCGAGACCGATTACCTCCACATCTGTAGTGGAGACCTGCATCTCTTCCTCCCGGTTCATAAACGCATAGACAATCTCATCATAAACAGCCTGCGCCTCGTCATCCAGAGTCTGATAGGCATACCTCTCATCCGAAATCTTCTCAACCTCCGGCTCATCTTCAGATGAGGCTTCTGATGAGGCTTCAGATGAAGCTTCTGATAAAAAATCATCAGACAAAAACTCTGAAACCGAACCGGCAATCTTCTCTTGCAGATCACACCCGGCAAGAGCCGGCAAAGCAAAAAGCAAGACCGCTGCCAAAAGGATGACCATTCTTATTTTTCTATATCGAAACAAACTATGAAATCTCCCAAAATACGTCTTATTATTGCTTTTCCCAGAAAATACTTTTATACTTATCATCATAAGAAATCCGATACTTTAATAACAGGGTCTTCCTATGATATAAAATATACTTTGAGGTCAATGATAACACAAATCAATTCTTTTGTGAACAGGAGTTTTTATGATAGCATTGCAAATTACAGAGATCGGCTCTCTGATGAACCAGATGTTAAAAGGAAACATGTTTGATTCTTTTCTATTAAAAGAGGCTTCTGTATCGCAGGCTTTCGAAACCACGATTGACGGAGCAGTGCGATCCTCTTTTTATTCTGAAGAAGAATCCGAACAACTCGGTCTGTCCGGGCTGAAATACATCCCTTTTTCTCATGTACGCCCACTCTGTCTGAATCTTCTGAAAGGCAGCCGTATGCCCGACGCTTTCCGTTTTGTCTTTCTTCTCTCCCCGCAAAACCAGGCGAACACCATCAACCGGGCGGGATGCGGGTTCCGCCCGGAGGATATCACAGGTCTGTTTTTTAACCTGATTTACAAGAACAACTCCCTTGTATGCACCACCGGCATCTCCTACCGGTTTTTTTCCATGGATAAATCCCTGGAGGCGGAATGGGACCGGCTGGTCGCGGTCTTTTTCAGAAAACACGGCATCGCGGTAAGCGAATTATAAAAAAGAATATAAATGTACCGAAAGTCAGCCGCCGGCTTTGCAATGAATGCCTGTCAGCAAAAAGTCTTTTTTCTTATTTTCCGAGGCAGATCTCAGAAAGGATCTGCTGATATGCCTGCCGGAAAGGGATTTTTTTCTCCCTGGAAATCTCCGCCACGCTCTCATACTCGGGAGTATATTGCGTCTGCCCGCTATACGGATACTCCGTCACTTTCACGCAGACTTTCCCCAGAGAAGTCACCGCCATCCGGCTGCTGCGCGGCAGGACGCTCCGCTCCATCCACTGCCGCCGGATTCCGATAGTAGTGGTCTCGGTAAATAGGATTTCTTCCAACAACTCCCGCTGCTCCGGTGCGCAGAGCACAGTGATCATGTAACCCGGACGGTTTTTCTTCATAAAGACCGGCGTATAATGCACATCTCTGGCTCCCGCCTGAAACAACCGTTCCATGGCATAGCCGATAGCTTCCCCGCTGCAGTCATCAATATTACACTCCAGTTTCCAGATGCCCTCCTCACTATTTTGATTTTCCCTGCTGCATTTTCCAGCTTCTCTGCTATCTCTGTTACCGTTTCCGACATCCCGATTGTCTCCTCCTGTAATTCTGTCACTTCTGCTATATTCGCTGCTTCCTGTCATTCTTTCCATTTTTGCCTCAGTCGTATCGTCCTGCGGCGCGATCAGCATAGCCCGGAGGATACTGAGCCGCTCATAGCTCCGCTTTCCGCCGCCCAGTCCGATTCTCTCCACACGGTACGTTTCCGGCAGACGGGTTCCTGTACAGATCGCCGCCACAATGGCCGCTCCGGTCGGGGTAACAAACTCGCCCTCCGTATCTGTCTGATGCAGCCGGATCTGATGCTCCGATACGATATTAAGCGTAGCCGGAACCGGAACCGGAATCACGCCGTGCTGGCAGCGGATATAACCGCATCCCTCATAAAGCACCGGCACAATGACATCCTCAACGCCCAGATCATCGAGGCAGACCGCGGCCGCGGCAATATCCACAATAGAATCCACCGCACCAACTTCATGAAAATGCACCTCGTTGAGCGGCACACCGTGGGCTTTTGCCTCCGCCCGTGCAAGAATATCAAAAATGCGCACCGCAATTTTTTTCGCACGAGCTGTCATCTCCGATGACTGAATCACATGGATAATCTCCGGAAGTCCTCTGTGTGCATGCCCGTGCTTGTGACCGTGATCATGATCGTGGCTGTGATGCCCGATTCCGCTCCCATGCAGATACGCCATATCATGGTCATAGTTCTCATGCGCATCGTCCAGCTTCACCGCAAAATCACAGACATCCAGACCGGACTTCTTCACCCGGCTGATTTCCACCGTATAACCATCCAGCCCCAGACTATCCATCGCCTGCATCAGCTTATCCTGGTCAGCTCCCAGATCCAGAAGCGCCGCCACCGTCATATCCCCGCTGATACCGGCATAGCATTCCAAATATAATTTCGATTTCATACGCGTTTTCTCCTATTAAAATTTATAATATGTTTATGGGTTAGATTCCTTGCGCTCACATCTTAGCACAGTTTTTCCCTGGAATCCACAAAAAGTATCGCAAAACGCAGACACATTACCAATCGGTAATTGACAATATCACCAAAAATATTTTTCAAATAAGCGAATGATTGTGAACACTTATTTTCATTTTCTGATATTATAATACATGTAAACCCCCAATACATTATAATTTTTTGCTACCCCCATAGTAAAAAATACCTTCTCCTTAAAAAAGGACAGCAGATTCATCTGCTGTCCTTTTTCTTTATATGCGCAGGGGTGCGTAAGGCTGATGAATATCTGACCCGGGTATCATCGCACCCGCAGCATTCCCAACGCATCATATACATCCAGCAAACCGTATCCGTACGCCCGGCCGGGGTAGGTTCTCTCCTCACTCCGCGCCGCGCCGCGGATCAGAATATTCGACAGATTCATCGAATTCAGGTATGTCAATCCCTGCTGCAAAATCCCCCACTGAAAAATCTGTGCACAGCCTCCCGCCGTGACAGCGGCGCTGACACTGGTTCCGCTGCGCCTGGTATATCCGGTCCGCAGATCCGGTCCGTATACATTGACCCCCGGTGCAAGGATATCCGGTTTGATCACCCCGGACACGCTGAATCCGCGGCCGGAATCCGGATCGATTCCCCCGCTGGCAGTCCGATATGCGCCCGCACAAACCGCCGCGGCAGACATCCCCGGAGAAAGAATTGTCGTATCCGGGTCTGGCTGAAGAAAATAGACATCCCCCTTAAGCATTCCCGTCAGCGGCAGCCAGCAATGAATGCTTCCCTCAATCGCCAGTAGCGGTGTCAGTTCAACAGTCCAGATTCCGGGATATGGTGCAAGAAAACGCAGATAAATCAGCTGGCTCCCCAGGCCGGATCCCGTCACAACATAATCCACGGTTACTGTTGTTTTTTCAAAGAGGAACTCATGGGTATCCCTCCCGATAATTCCGCCGCTCCCCGCAAAGCGCTCTCCCGTCGGAGAGAGCACGGCTGCCCGGTAAACCTCCGGCACCGCCGCCCAGCACTCCATATAAAATCCCGGCACGCCGCTTCCCACGGAAATTTCAACCACCTCCGTGCGGCGCTCTGTCATACCGGATTTGAAATAATGATGCCTCGCGTTCGCCTCGTTTCCCGCTGAAATCACCACGCCCCTCTGCCGCAGCCGTCCGATCTCGTCACACAGGACAGAAACCGCATCCTCCCCCGCATGATTTCCCATGGCGCTCCCCATCCCCACACAGAGAATCAAAGGTCTTTGCAGCCGTTCCGCCATGCGAACCAGCCAGGAGATGGCGAGCATCAGGTCATTTTCCTGATAACAGGGCACCTCCTCCGGCACAAAATAATAGTCGCGCAGGTAGGATTTCGCCTCCTTGCACTTCACCATCAGGATCTCACACCCCGGTGCGGCGCCGGTGAAATCCATAGCCTCGTTCGCGCTCCCGCAGGCGACTCCGGCCAGAAAAGTGCCGTGTCCGTTGAAATCCTCGGTCGGCACGACATCCAGCGGATTCTCCGCCCTCAGCGCTGTATTGATCTCTTCCTTTCCATAATATGCACCGTAGGAAAATCCTTCCGGCGGTGTCCCCGCCTCATCGGTCTGATCCCAGATCGCAGCGATTCTCGTCGTCCCATCGGCATTGCAAAAAGCCGGATGCGTATAATGAATACCCGTATCCGCAAATCCGACCAGAACGCCGTCTCCCCGCAGGTCCAGCCCGGCAGGATTTTGCAGGCGTAAAATCCCGCTGCTCTCCAGTGCTGTCTGATCTGTAAGCGCATAACATTTCGGTATGATTGCGTAGGGATAGTTCTCCGGATTCAGTTCCGGTGTGTCAACCCGCTCGAAATATACAATATCAAAGCGGTCGCTGACCTTTTGCGCGCAAACTACGTCATCTCCGGCGTAGCCATTGCTGTAATCAATGATAAAATCATAGTAATCTTCCGAATAAATTGCCGTCCTGCATAATTCCGGGCCGTCCATCCTGGCGCTCCGCATGTTTCTTTTTTCATAGTATATATATGAGTAAAAATATGGGATGATGATTTTTTATGTCCCTTACGCACCCCTGCACAATGCAAAGACAGACAGTTTTCGCTGCCTGTCACTCATCACATTTTTCCTTTTTTCTCCCTCATCCGTCGATCGCTTCCAGATACATCTCCACCGGCACGTAATCTCCCCACGCTTTCGGAATCAGGATGCCGCCGTTCATCAGCGCATTGCCGGAATAGATGATGCCATCCTCCCGGAGGCGGTATTTTTTCTCCGGGTCCAGCCCGCGCAGGTAAATCGGATAGCGGAGCATGTTCGGCTCCGTCCGGAAGATCATGCCCTGGACAAGCACTTTTTTTGCATCGGAGGAAACATACTCCCAGACCGCGTACTGATCCTCGAAGGGATTGCTCAGCCGGTAATACTTTCCGTTGTGAATCAGCGGTCCGTATTCCTTAAACAGCCCGATCTGCATTTTCACTTCCGCCTTCTCCTCCGGCAGCAGCTTATTCAGATCCAGCTCATATCCAAAGGTGCCGGCCATGGCGGTGACCCCTCTGGCCTTGATGGAAGTGGTCCGCCCTGTCTGGTGGTTCGGCACCGCGGAGACATGGGAACCCATGGTGGAAATCGGGTAAAAGAACGATGTCCCGTACTGAATCTGCGTCCGCTCAAAGGCGTCCGTGTCGTCGCTGCACCAGATCTGCGGACAATAATATAAAACTCCCGCGTCAAACCGGCCGCCTCCACCGCAGCATCCCTCGAAAAGCACGTCGGGAAACGCCTGCGTCAGCCGCTCCAGCAGATCATAGAGTCCGAGAACGAAACGATGCGGCATCTCTTTCTGCCGCCCGGAGGGCAAAAGCTCCGAATACCAGTCGCTGACACTCCGGTTAAAATCCCATTTCACATATCTGATATTGGCACAGTTCAAAATACGGCTCATCACATCAAAGAGATAATCCCGCACATCAGGACGGCTCATATCTAGCACCAGCTGATACCGCCCGCGCACAGGTTTCCGCCCCGGAATGCGGACCACCCACTCCGGGTGAGCGCGGTAAAGATCGCTGTTTTCCGAGATCATCTCCGGTTCAAACCAGATACCGAAATCCATCCCCAGATCGTTCACCTTTGCCACCAGGCTTTCCAGGCCGCCGGGCAGCTTATCCCGGTTCACATACCAGTCGCCAAGGCCGGCGTCATCGTTGTCCCGCTGCCCGAACCAGCCGTCATCCATGACCAGCATATCCACGCCCAGCTCCGCCGCTCCCCTGGCGATCTCCACCAGCTTTTCCTCGTTAAAATCAAAATAAGTCGCTTCCCAGTTATTGATGAGCACCGGCCGTTCAATCAGCTTATATTTGCCCCGGCACACATGCTCCCGGATCACCCGGTGAAACTGATGGGACAGCGTCTCAAATCCGGCAGCAGACAAGGAAAGAATCGCTTCCGGCGTGTAAAACCGTTCTCCCGGCTTCAGTTCCCAGCAGAACATGTGGGTGTTGATACCCATGACCAGACGCGTCTGGTTCAGCTGATCGTACTCAATCTGCGTCTGAAAACACCCGCTGTACATAAGCACGGCTCCGATGCAGGTGCCGCTGGTCTCCGTACACCCCTCCTTGCAGAGAAGCACCGTCGGATTCTGGTGATGGCTGCTGATCCCCCGCTTGCTGGAACTCTGCTGTACCCCGTGAAGAAGCGGGCGCCGCTCCGGCGTCCGCTCTTTCAGATGACGCCCGTGGAAATGAATCCACTCCCACTTCCCATAGGGGATATCCAGACAGAGGCTGTGCGCCTTGTTCACCATCACGGTCTGGGAACCGTCGTTCACGATAACCGCGCTTCTGGTAATCACATCAAAATCCGGCAAAACACCGTACTTTAACACCACGCGGATGTCCGAGACCACATCCTTTAACGTGATCTCCAGTGTCTGCGCCTCGTACTCCTCGGCATAGACCGCCGGAAGTCCGGGAATCGCATACTTTCCGTCTTCGATGCGGTATCCCTCATATCTCAGATCCAGCGCAGAAGCACCGTTTTCATAGCGGACGCCCACGGCCGGGATACGAAAATCCCCGACGCCCTCCGTAGCGTACTCTAAGGGCATTGTATCCTGAGAATAAGCTCTGTCCCGGTCTGCATCATAAATATTTCCGGAAAATCCGACATCCGGATAATCCAGGAGATACTCCATATCCTGGCCGGTCTTCACGCCGTACCAGAGATGCTTCAGCACACCGTACTGATCTGCTTTCATCTGATACAGTGTATTTTTTGTCTCGAGATAAAATGTCTGTCCCTCAACTCTGACTGCCAATGCTCTTATCCTCCAGACCGGCCAGCCCGCGCATCTGAATCAGCGGACCGCCCGTATTTTCTATGTAAGCTCTTGTAATCGTGACTTTTCCAATATTATCATCCTTCGGGATCTCATACATGATATCCAGCATAAACTCCTCGATGATGGAGCGGAGCGCACGGGCGCCCACCTTTTTCTCTTTCGCTTTTTTCGCGATGGCGCGGAGCGCATCCTCCTCAAACTCCAGCTGCACCTCATCCATCGCCAGCAGCTTCTGGTACTGCTTAATAATAGCATTCTTCGGCTCGCTTAAGATCTGCACCAGCATGTCCTCCGTCAGCGCATTCAGAGAAAACAGGATCGGCAGACGGCCGATAAACTCCGGAATCATACCGAATTTCCGGACATCCTCCGTGGTAACATGAGTCAGAATATTCTCATCCTCATCATACTTATCCTTCAGATCCGCCCGGAAGCCGATCGCCGCATGCTCGTTCAAACGCTCTTTAATGATCTCATCCAGTCCCGGGAAAGCGCCGCCGCAGATAAATAAAATATTGGACGTGTCAATCGTAGTCATCGGCACCATCGCGTTCTTATTGGTCGCACCAACCGGCACTTCCACCTCAGAACCCTCCAGGAGACGCAGCATCCCCTGCTGCACGGACTCCCCGCTGACATCGCGCTGCGTCGCGTTCTTCTTTTTTGCAAGCTTGTCAATCTCATCTATAAAGACAATACCATGCTCTGCCCGCTCCACATCATTGTCCGCCGCGGTAAGAAGCTTGGAAAGAACACTCTCAATATCATCGCCGATATAGCCCGCCTCCGTGAGAGAAGTGGCATCGGCGATAGCCAGAGGCACATTCAGAAGCCGCGCCAGCGTCTTCACCAGGTAAGTCTTGCCGCAGCCGGTCGGACCGACCATCAGCATGTTGGACTTCTCAATTTCAATACCGTCGTCTACCAGATTTGTCCTTGATGCCACGCGCTTGTAATGATTGTACACGGCGACAGACATGACCTTCTTCGCGTGTTCCTGTCCCACCACATACTCATCCAGGCTTGCCTTGATCTTATGGGGCGCCGGGATATTTTTGATATCCAGAACTGCCTCCGGCTTCTTCTCCGGTTTTTTCTGCTTTGCCCTTACTTTCGGCTGGTGTCCGAAGAGCCCCTGCAGGTCAGACATGTTGACAAAGCTGATGTTCGGTATGCGGTTGAAGCCGCCGTTGCTGCCGCCATTATTATTTCGATTAGCGCCGTTGCCTCCATTAGCATCATCGCTGTTTGCGCCGGGATTACTGTTGCCGCCATTACTATTTCCCGCGCCTGGATTGCCGGCCGTTTCGCTGTTACCGCTGCCCGAACCGATAACCGTTTCGTTCCCTCCATTGCCGCCAAAATTCGGGAAAAAATTACCAAGGTCAATATCAATCCCGGACAATCCCGGAAATCCCATATTTGTCATGCTGTCGAAAGTTTTCTGCATACAGTCCTGACAGATATTCATATTCGTCGGCACATGAATCAGACGCCCGCAGCGGCTCGCCGGGCGGTGGCAGAGGGAACAATATTCCTCAAAATGATCTCTGTCCTCTGCTGCATCCGCTGCCGCGGATGAATTCTCATTCAAATTGTTGCCATCCGCCTCCGCAATGTCTGCACCATCCTCGTTTACTTCTCTGAAATCCTGATCGTCAATCATAATATTCTCCATCTTCTTGTAATCATGATCAATTTCAATTCACATAAAATAATTTTTCTGATATCTTAAATCGTGCTAAGTATATCATAGGAAAAACCGCTTTGTCACTTGTTCAATTATGAAAAATCCAGAAACTTCTTTGTCTTCACATTTCTCTCTCAATATTTATAAAATTTTAATAATATTTATTCTTTTTTACCGGGGTCTGACCCCAAACCCATGACCCCAAACCCATGATCCAGCGGACCGCTTCCTTTTCCCAGATCCAGCATGGCTTCCAGCGCACGGGAAAGATATTCCTTTGCGCAGCGTATTGCCTCCTCCAGATCACAGCCTTTCGCCAGATTAGCGGCAATGGCGCTGGAGAGCGTACAACCGGTCCCGTGGGTATTGGGATTGTCAATGCGTCTCCCATAAAACCAGATAAGAGGCTCCGACTGTCCGGCATCCTGAGCGTTATAACGGTATAGCAGATCATTGGCATCATTCAGGCTATGCCCGCCTTTCAACAGTACGCTGCAATGCCAGGTCTCACTGATCTTCCGCGCCGCCGCAATCATATCCTCCGCAGCGTTGATTTTCCGGTCCGCGAGAATTTCCGCCTCCGGTATATTCGGCGTCACCACGGTCGCCAGGGGTAGCAGATAGTTTTTTAAAGTATCCAACGCTTCCTCACTCAGCAGGCGGGAGCCGCTGGTCGCCACCATCACCGGATCTATCACAATATTTTTTGCGTGGTAAAACTTCAGTTTCTCCGCAATCACACGGATCAGCTTCGCGGAGGATGCCATCCCGATTTTCACCGCGTCGGGATAAATATCCGTAAAAACACAATCCAGCTGCTGCGCCAGAAACTCCGGCGCGGACTCCTGTATCGCGGCTACACCCGTTGTATTCTGCGCCGTCAGTGCCGTGACCGCACTCATCGCATAGACGCCGTTCGCCATCATGGTCTTGATATCTGCCTGAATGCCTGCTCCACCGCTGCAATCACTGCCGGCAATCGTCAAAGCTGTTTTTCTCATATCATTTTCTCCACAATCATAATCACAGAAGAACAAACTGTTTTTTATATACTCCATATCCTCTTCTCTAAGAAAGGATTTCTCTGCACATCGACTCCAGCTATCCAAAGCCAGTTTCACTTCCTCTATCACTCTGTTGACTCTTGCTTTGGAAAGGTTCATTCGCCGCCCACATGCTGCCATGTCTTCTCCGGTAATATTTTCAGTTTTTCCGTTCACACACATCTGGTGTCGTGCCACCCACCTGTTACCTGCATCATTTGCATATGTAATATCATACGCAGGTGCCAGAAACCATCTTCCACTCTTATCCATAAGAAAAGAAATATTTTTTACATGATCATCCTGATTTCTCGCCAGGACATTAAACACCATCCGTCGAAACATCTGCCCGGCAGCTTTCTGTCCCAGGCCAATACGGTTCATCACATCATATGCCTGTTCATAACTGTATGCTCCCGGCATATTGTAATCATAATGTGCCAATGCTCCCAGAGACTGCATATGAAGCTTTTCCCCCATATCATTTCTGTCAAACCGCTTTGTCATAAAATGGTAATACCCATCTTCCTGGTACAGCCTGCATTCATTCATGTCTACGCCGGCTTCCTGTGCCATAAGATAATACGCATACTCAATTCTTGTATAAGAAACTCCGTCTGCCCTTTCCCCTTTATCCTTATTATTTTTCACTCCGTCAAACTTAATCAACCAGTATGTATATCCCTTTCCGGCCTCAATCTGACCGGAACGAATATCTCCGCTTTCAGGATTCCACGCGACAACAGCTTTCGCCCGGGCGCCGCCTGCCGAGGTGCCGACATTAATAATCTGCTCCATTACATGATCACTGTCCGTGATGTGTACACCCTCTCTGGCGCTTAAAATTTCAGAAGCAAGTTCCACCAGAGCGGAAAGCTGAATAGAGGTATCTTCTACGCTGGCATAATCCGACGCAGGAACATACTCCAACGCTCCCATTCCTCTTTTTCCGGTATACAAAAGACGCTCTACAGCCGTCAGTGATGACAGGTTTCTGCCCTGTTCCGACAAATACTTCTCAATCAGTCTTGTGCCATATTTATCAGGCAGAGAATCAGATAACAACCCGGGAAGCCCGTGAAAAGTTTCCCCGGCTAAAGCCGGGAACGAATAAGTTCTCCTGTTTAATGGCATTACCAATGGAGAAACCTCTATTCCACTATTTAAAAAAAGAGGATCGTAATTAAAAATCGGAACGCTGGCCACATCATTCTGCTGTACAGCTCCAATCCTTGTTCCCCACAAAAATACTTCCGCCACACTCATTCACTCTCATCTCCCCACATCCATGTATTCTTTTCCGCATTTGCCTTTGACCTGGAAACACGCTTTCTCTTCCCTTTGTGATCCGCGACATCCGTCGGCCGTATTCCCTGTTCCTGCAACAACAACTCCATATTTGGTAATGATCCCAACACACGCAGAACATTTATCATATTTTCCATGCTTACACTCTCCCCACGTTCTAACCTGGAAAGAGTGATGGCAGAAACTCCCGCCAGTTGTGCAAGTTCTTCCTGCGTATAATTCATGGAAATACGCGTATCCTTTATTCGCTGCCCCAGTTCAAGCAGAATCGCCTCATTACTTTCAAAGCCGGTAATCCTCATAACAGTCTCATTTCTCCGCATTAATAAATTATCATATTTGATAAATAAAATATCATATTCCGATATAATTTGTCAAATATGATATTTTATTATCCGTTTTCATAAATTATAAGACACTTATAAGATTTTTGTTGCTTTGATTTCCTGCTTTATCAGTTTCTCCGCTTTCTGCCGCAGTTCACGCGTTGCCGTCTCCACATCCTTCTGTGCAAAAATTGCGCTGACCACGGCAATACCGTCAATCCCGCTTCCTTGCAGTTCATCCAGATTATCCGCTGTAATGCCTCCAATGGCAACCACAGGGATGGACACCGCCTGACAGATTTCCTTTAACGTCTCAAACGAAATATTCTTCGCATCCTGTTTCGTTCCGGTGGAAAATACCGCGCCGACCCCCAGATAATCTGCACCGCGCTGTTCAGCGAGAATGGCCTGATCCACCGTTCTCGCCGACACGCCGATAATTTTGTCCGGACCTAAGATGGAGCGGACTACTCCCGCCTCCATATCTTTCTGACCCACATGAACCCCAGCCGCGTCAATCTCTTTCGCTATAGACACATTATCATTGATAATAAGAGGTATTTCATTCCTGTCACACAAAACTTTGATCTTTTTCGCTTCCTGTAAGAAATCCTTCTCACACAGCGTCTTTTCCCGAAGCTGCAACAGGGTGATCCCGCCACGGATTGCCTGTTCCACCTGGTCGATCAGCGTTCCGTTTCCAACCCAAGAGCGGTCTGTCACCGCGTAGAGCAGCATATCTTCTTTTCTAAAATCCATAAACAAACATCTCCCTCTTAAGGCAAAGCCAGAAACAATAACAATAACAGAGCAGACCCCCTCCCAGAAGATCTGCCCCTCCATCTTAAATTGGAATCACAAAAATCTATTGCTCCAGCAATTCTTTCACAATCCGGTTTACCATCGCCGGATCTGCCTTGCCTTTCATCGCTTTCATCGTCTGACCCACGAGGAAACCCATCGCCTTCTTCTTGCCGCCGCGGTAATCCTCCACGGACTTTGGATTATCCGCAATGACTTGCGCGATCGTGGTCCGCAGCGCGCCCTCGTCGTTGACCGCCTTCAGGCCATGCTCCTCCACGTATTTCTCCGGGTCAACGTCGTCTTTAAAAATCTCCTCAAAGACTTCCTTTGCCACGGATCCGTTGATCGTCCCGGCATCCACGAGATCAATGAGCGCCGCCAGATGAGCAGGCGAGAAAGAGAGGCCCGCTGCATCCTGCCCGGTTTCTTTGAGCAAACGCATTGTCTCACCCATCAGCCAGTTGGATACCTTTTTCGGCTTGCCGCCGATAGCGACCGTCGCCTCAAAGAGATCCGCCATCCGCTTACTCTCGGTGATAATTTTCGCATCGTACTCCGGAATATCATACTCTGTTTTGTAGCGCTCCAGCTTCGCCGGACGCAGTTCCGGCTGCGCCGCGCGGACTTTCTCAATCCACTCATCAGAGATTTCTACCGGCACCAGATCGGGATCGGGGAAATAACGGTAATCCTGGGCATCCTCCTTGGAACGCATGGCATGGGAGGATTCCTTATTATCATCCCACCGCCGGGTCTCCTGGACGACCTTGCGCCCCATCTCCAGCAGCTCGATCTGCCGCTCCCGCTCGCCCTCAATTGCATGCGCGATGGCTTTAAACGAGTTCAGGTTTTTCATCTCGGTACGGGTGCCGAATTTCTTCGTTCCCGCTTCCCGGACAGAAAGGTTCACATCGGCACGCATGGATCCCTCATTCAGTTTGCAGTCTGAAGCCCCCAGATACTGGATTGTCTGACGCAGGGTCTCCAGATAAGCGATGACTTCCTCCGCGGAACGCATATCCGGCTCGGAGACAATCTCGATCAACGGCACGCCGGAACGGTTGAAATCTACAATAGAGACATCTTCCCACTCATCGTGAACCAGCTTTCCCGCATCCTCCTCCATATGAATCTCATGAATACGTACATTTTTCTTTCCCGACGCAGTCTCTATCTCCACATGGCCGTCCCGGCAGATGGGAAGGTATAGCTGGGATATCTGATAGTTCTGCGGATTATCCGGGTAAAAATAGTTTTTCCGGTCAAATTTATTGTGCTGTGTGATCGTACAGTTGGTCGCCAGACCCACGGCCATGGCGTACTCCACCACCTGCTTATTCAGTACCGGGAGAGAACCGGGCATGCCGGTGCAGACCGGGCAGGTGTGAGTGTTCGGCGCTCCGCCGAAAGCGGTGGAGCAGGAGCAGAAGATTTTGGTCTTCGTGGCAAGCTCCACGTGAACTTCCAGGCCGATGACGGTTTCGTAATTTTTACTCATATCTTTGTCTCCTTCCTACTCTGCTTTTTCTGCAGCCATCGGCGGGCGCTGATAATTCCGTGTCTGCTCAAAGCTGTAGGCCGCGCGTATAATCGTCTTCTCTTTAAAACAGTCTCCCAGCAGCTGCATCCCGATGGGAAGCCCTCTACTGTCCGTCCCGCAGGGAAGAGAAATCCCCGGAAGTCCTGCCAGATTGACCGATATCGTGTATATATCGCCCAGATACATGCGGATCGGGTCGCTTAAGGACTCACCCAGCTTCGGTGCTGTGGTGGGCGCCGCCGGCCCGAGAATCACATCATATTTTGCAAAAGCCTCATCAAACGCCTTTTTGATCAATGCCTTGACGCGGAGTGCTTTCAGGTAATACGCGTCATAGTAGCCGGAACTCAGAACAAAGGAACCCAGCATAATCCGGCGTTTTACCTCGGGGCCAAATCCCTCGGAACGGGATTTTTTATACATATTATGAAGGCCGTCGTACTCTGCGGTGCGGTAGCCGTACTTAACGCCGTCAAAACGGGACAGGTTGGAGCTGGCCTCCGCGCAGGCGATGACATAGTAGGCCGGGATGGCATATTCCACCAGGCCCAGGTCAAATTCCTCTACAACTGCGCCTTTCTCTTCCAGCGTCTTTGCCGCCGCGAGAACCGCAGTTTTTACTTCCTCATCCAGACCTTCCCCAAAGTAATCTCTGGGAATGCCGATCTTCAAACCTTTGACATCGTCCACCAGTGCCTCTGTGAAATCTAAGTCATCCCGCGCAACGGAAGTGGAATCCTTCGTGTCATGGGAAGCAATCGTCTCCAGGATCGTTGCGCAGTCCGTGACATCTTTCGCAATGGGGCCGATCTGATCCAGGGAAGAACCATAGGCAATCAGGCCATACCGGGATACGGTGCCGTAAGTTGGCTTAATGCCGGTCACTCCGCAGAACGCACTGGGCTGACGGATGGAACCGCCGGTATCTGACCCGAGCGCGTAAGGCACTTCCTCCGCCGCCACCGCCGCACAGGAGCCGCCGGAAGAACCTCCCGGCACATGCGCTGTATTCCACGGATTCTTCGTCTCACCAAATGCGGATGTCTCTGTAGCACTTCCCATGGCAAATTCATCCATGTTTGTCTTTCCTATGATAACCGCACCGGCTTTTTCCAGATTCTCAACAGCTGTCGCCGTGTAGGACGGAATAAAATTATACAGAATTTTGGAGGAACAGGTCGTCAGTACGCCCTCCGTGCACATATTATCTTTAATCGCCACCGGCACGCCGGCCAGCGGTCCGGTCAGCTCGCCGGAATCAATTTTCTTCTGCACTTCTTCGGCGCGTGCCAGAACTGCAATCTCGTCCAGCACCGTAACAAACCCGTTGACTGCTTCCTCTTTTTCCTGTATTGCTGCCATGGCTGCTTTCGCCGCCTCCGCCACGGTCACCTCGCCCGCTTTTATTTTTTTGCCGAGCGCCACAGCGGTAAGGCTCATGAGATTACTATCCGATGCACTGCTGTTTTGCTTTTTCCCGCCGCAGCAGGTGCTCTGTCCGGTTAATTTTTCTTTCTCTGTACTCATCCTGGCACCTCCTGTCAATCGCCTATGGTCTTCGGCACTTTAAAACCGCCGTCTTTTTTCACCGGTGCGTTCGCGAGCGTCGCCTCGCTGCCGTCCCCGTTGGTCACAACATCCTCACGGAATACGTTATTGACCGGGAACACGTGGGACATAGGCTCGATGCCGGTAGTATCCAGTTCGTTCAACTGGTCGATATAGTCCAGCATGTCCGCCATATCCTTTTTCGCCGCCTCGGCCTCCTCCGGGGAAAGCTCCAGCTTTGCAAGAATACCCACATATTCCATGGTCTCATCGGAGATCACGTTGCGAAGTTTTCCGTCCTCACCCATGACCTTAGTCACGTGGTTGGAAATCTCTTCTTCCGGCTCAGGATCTTCTGTCATCACAGCAGCACTGACTACTTTCGCGGAAATTCCCAGATCCACGATGCCGGTGTTGTTCCATCCGGCTCTCTTTAAAATACCTTCCCGCTGCATGCCGCATTTTTCCATCACTTTACCGGCATTGGAATTCTGCACGTCATACTTCGCCCAGACGCGGCCGGCTCCCACCTCGCCCATCAGGAAACGCAGCACTTCCGCCAGGGCTTCCGAGGTATAGCCGTGATGCCAGTATTCCTTTCCCACACGGAAGTCTATCTCCATGCTGTTCGTTTTCTCCTGTATCGATGCAACTTCGATCGCACCGATCGGCTGCTCGATATCGTTAAGCTCAATTGCCCACCGGTAGGTCTCATCGCGTTCATATTCTTTTTCCCATTTTTCCAGAAATGCTGCCGTGGTCTCCACGCTCTCCTGGGGTTCCCAGGTGAGGTATTTCGTCACTTCCGGGTCGCCCGACCAGTTGTAAAACATGCTCTCCGCATCCTCCGCGGTAAAACGGCGCAGGGTCAGACGCTCTGTTGCCAGCATTTGCGTTCCCAAATGTTTCATATATGCGCTCCTTTCTTTCATCTATCTTTTATTCTCTTTACTCCGCAGTGCTCACTCAAAACGCTTCGCGTTTTCTCTCGTCTCTCACTGATTCCCTTTACTCCGCAGTGCTCACTCAAAACGCTTCGCGTTTTTCTCGTCTCTCACTGACTCCATTTACTCCGCAGTGCTCACTCAAAACGCTTCGCGTTTTTCGTTTTCCGGGCTTCGCCCTATCGGCTTTGCAAAAAACACATCTGCGTTCATGCCAGCATGACGCATCTGTGTTTTCTGCAAACCCGGCACTGCTCATGGCCTACGCTAAGGCTCTAACCTACTCAAATCCCGCGGGAACAGTGTAACCTCCCGCACATTTTCCTCCCCGATCAGGTGCATGGTCAGACGCTCGAGGCCGATGCCCAGACCGCCGTGAGGCGGCATGCCGTGTTTAAATGCAGCGAGGTAATGTTCCATCCCCTCGGTCTCCATACCTCTGGCCTCAATTTTTTTAAGCAGCTCGTGATAATCGTGGATTCGCTGCCCGCCGGTGGTAATCTCCAATCCGCGGAACAGCAGGTCAAAACTTAAGGTGTATGTCGGATCCGCCGGATCATCCATAGCATAAAACGGCCGTTTTTTGGAAGGATAGTGAGTGACAAACACAAAGTCCGCATCGTACTCTTCCTTAAACAATCTTCCAATGAGAAGCTCCTCCTCCGGCTCCAGATCAAACGGATTACGGAACTTCCGATCGTATTTTTCCGCCACCATCTGCTTGGCCTCATCGAAACGCACCTGCGGAATCTGATCCGTACGCGGTGTCTCAATGCCAAGAATCTCCAGATCAGCCGCGTATTCGCGGTTCAGCAAGTCCATGGTATATTGCAGAAATCCTGTCTCCATGGCCATAATATCTTCAAAACTGTCGATATACCCCATCTCAAAATCCAGAGATGTATACTCATTCAAATGACGCTTGGTGTTGTGCTTTTCCGCACGGAACACCGGCCCGGTCTCAAACACCCGGTCAAAAACGCCCACCATCATCTGTTTATAAAACTGAGGGCTCTGCTGCAAAATCGCCGGGCGATGGAAATATTCCAGCTTAAACAGGTTCGCCCCTCCCTCAGCACTTTTTGCGCCAAGCTTCGGCGTGTGAACCTCGGTAAAGCCCTGCCCGTAGAGAAAGTCGCGGAATCCCCGGGTGATACCCTCCTGCAGGCGGAACTTCGCGCGCTCCCGGATATTGCGGAGGGAAACCGCCCGGTTGTTCAACTTTGCCTCCAGGGAAGTGTTCATCTTCCATTTGGAAATCTGCAGCGGCATCGGTTCCGCCGGTTCCGACAGAATTTTGACCGTCCGGATGCGAATCTCAAACCCCTGCGGCGCCCGCTCCTCCCGGTTTACAACGCCTGCAAATTCCACTGCAGCTGCCTCTTTGATTTCCTTCAGATCAAAATCAGAGACGCCCTGTTCCCAGACACACTGCAGAAGACCTTCCCGTTTGCGCAGAACAATAAACGCCACCTCGCCCATATCCCGGATGGTGTGCACCGCCCCGTTGACCCGGACCTCGCAGCCATTCAGATTTTGTGAACGGATCTCGCTGATTTCCAACGTCTCCTTCGGTGTTACTCCTGTGATTACTTTCATGATACTGTACTCCTTTTCCTGTTAGTGTATCCCCGGAACTGTCCCTGAAAAATTCTCTTTTTTATCCAGCCCCTGCCTTACGGCAAACTGTATAGTAATTATTCAAAAAGAAAACCCTGAGACATCTTATGACATCTCAGGGCGAAATAACTCTATTCCGCGGTACCACCCGCATTGGGAACATAACGCTCCCCACTCATACGCATAACGTGCGCGACCCGTACGAACCTACTGAAGATTTTCGCATTCAGCCCGTCTGCTCCGGAGTGTTCCCTTTGTCTTCTCCTCCAAACAGCGCTCTCAGTCGGTGACGCTGTATTCCTGTCGGTCTCTGAAGATAAGAGTCTCCTTCCCTGCATTTCCCTTATGGTTTCGTATGATAGCACATCGCAGATTATTTTGCAAGGAAAAACATTTTTCAGCGCTTTTCCTTACACTTTTGCCTGTCCTTCCTTCTTACCTTTCCGTCTTTTCTTTTCGATCAGAAACCACCAGAACAGAACAATGATGGCTATGAGAGCCGCAACCGCCACGGTCACAAACACCTTATTGGAAACAAACTGAATCCAGGGGTTGATAGTCAGCAGACAGCTCACCTCACTCAGCTCCGTGATATTACCGTCCTCATCCACCAGATTCATAGTCGTGCTCTCGTTGCCGGCAGCATCCTGCGCCACTACCCTGAGGATCTGACGGCTATTCCTGCTGTTCATCGTGTAGGAGAACGCACCGCCGGTAACAGTCTCGTAATCATAAGTTACTGACTCACCATCATTGGTGACGGTAACCGAATCAATACGGACATTATCGGAAGCGCTGATGGAAATATCCATGCTGTCCTGTCTGTACTGCCCGCCGTCGGCCACGCCGGCTACCGTAACAGTCGGCGCCGTTTTATCCACCACAAAAGCCACTTTCTTTTCATTCCTGTTGCTGTTAGTCGCGCGGTCTACGGAAGTGAACGTCAGAACATATTCACCCTCATCCGCAAAATTCTCCCTGGCAACAGTATAGGTGTACTGCTTCCAGCTCTTATCACTTCCGCTGAACTTCACAGAATAATCGTCATCTTCGGTCAGGATGGTCAGACTGCCATTGGTGCTCTTCGCAATGCTGCTCTCCTCCAGCGTATCCACGTTCGTTTCGATCACGACAATATCCTGCTCCTCATCGGTGTAATACTTTCCATCCTCGCCTGCCAGTACGTCTGTCGCCGTATCAAAGGTGTAGACCGAACCGAAACGGTTGACGGAGAAGACAACAGACGCCTCCGCACTGTTGCCCGCCAGGTCATAAACCGTGGCTGTCAGGGTATACATATCATCCACCGACTGTTCGTATGCGAAGTCATCTATTTTGACTTCCACACTGTCGCCGCTGACGGATGGCGCAAATCCATCGATTATCGTCACTCCGTTATAATAACCGTCCAGTTCCACCACTATAGCGCTGGGGTCATAGTTCGTATCGCTGTAACGCACACCCGGAGCAACCACACCGTTATTCGCAGAATAGTTCTCAATGTCGAAAATCTCAATCACCGGATCTGTGGTATCCACCACAAAATGATCTTCCGTATAATCCTCCATCGGATTGGCGGCCATATCCGTACCGGAGAGGGTAAACGTATACTCTCCGTCCGTGTTAAAGCTTACCGTCGCCACATTGTGGTCACCATTGGTGCTCCAGCCGGAAATCACCGGTGTGACGGCTGCGCCATCCTTTGTCACAGTAATCGTAACTGCGGCAGGATCAAAGTTGTGTTCATACACGTCAATGATTGCCGCACGGTTCGCGTCATAGTAGTACACATTCTGTGAACTATTGTTATCATAGGTTACCGTATAGGTCGGACTCGTCTGGTCCACGGTAAACTCATCCACCGTGGTATAATCCGCCTTGTTGCCCGCCAGGTCCCGGAACGCGATGGTAAAGGTATAGTCTCCGTCCGCGCCAAACGTCACCGTCGCGATATGCTTCGTGTTATCGCCTCTGCCTGTGGTCGTCCAACTGCTGATGGCAGGCATCGTTCCGTCCGTATTGGTAATGGTAAACTCTGCATCGTCCGGATCAAAGTTCCGCTCCGTGATGACCACTGTCGCTGTCCGCGCCGCGTTGTAATACGTTTCATTGGAAGCATTGTTATTATCCCACGTTACCTCGATGGTCGGTTTCGTGATATCAATATTATACTTCTGCTGCACAGAACCCGTGTAACCCGTATTGCTCACAAAGGAGGCATCCACGCTGACATCGTTTTCATTGTTGGCAGCAGAGGAAATGGTCAGGTTCTTTGAATAAGTATATGTGATGCTCTTCGTCTTTACCGCTTCCAGATCTGAGCCCGCCGCTTCCGCATAATCGCAGCTCGAAAAAATCTGGCTGCCCGCCCTGTACTCATAACTCCGCAATCCGGAATAAGTCTCCTCCAGAGTAAGCTTAAAAGTTACATCCGTATTGTAGTAATCTACACCATCCACAGTCCGGCTCGGACTGGTAAGCGTGGTAATTGTCGCGCTGCCCGCGGAAGCAAACATGCCCGAGCTCTCCACGATCTGTCCTTCGGTCTTCTCTGTCTCGTTATCCGACCAGTCAGCCGCCACCACCCTGACAGTGCCCTTAAAGTTGCTGTTGCTGACGGGAATGGTAATACTGGCAGATTTGCCCTCCGCCGGCGCAGCGTCATCCCTCACTATCGTAGTAACCTTACCATTCTCATCTGTCACATAAAATGTGAAAGACTGAATTCCCGCAGTCTCGTCTTCTGCTCTGGCTGTGATGGTCAGCGTTGCGTTGGCAAAAATGTAACCCGGTGTCCTGTAATTCACCGACCAGTAATCCGCCAAAGAAGATACGGAGTAGGTGAAGTTTACATCGATGGGATCATTCGCATCCACGCAGACATAGGGGTTATAACCAGAATCAATCAATGCCTCATTGCCCGCCAGATCTTTATAGCCGGTAATCAGGAGGTTATAGTTAGCCTCGGTCGACAGAGGAATCGTGTAAGTGGTCTTGCCGGTGTGCATCGTCGCCGCAGCCAGACCATTGATATAAGCGCCGGCCCTTGTACTGCTGAAAATATTACTGCCTGCCGAGCCGACCAGGTATGCCTTGTCCCCCGACATCGCTTCGGTCAGCTCCTTATCACGAATATTTTTATCATCCACTGTCAGCTCCAGCTTCACTGATGTTGTGTCAAAGTAATCCCTGCTGTTCTTCGTGCTCATCACGGTGCCGTTGTAAGTACCTGTGATAACCGGTGCGGCAGTATCCAGAACCAGCGTTTCACTGGTATATGTCCCGGAGGCATACGCGGCGTCTGATCCTTCCACCGTTTCACCGGCCACCATGTTGTTTCCGGCGGCATCCGCATAGAATACGGAGATAACGTAGTCATCGTCGCCGTCATCGGCATCCAGCACCAGATTTGCCGTATAGGTTATCCCCTGCTTATCCTCCCAGTCAATATCAGCGTAAACTTTTCCGTTCACTTTGATGGTGAATGGAGCAGCCGTTGCAGTACCAGCCGTATCAATCCTGTTTTCCATGCTTTCTACAGCATAATCCTCTGTAATCGTCACAGCCATCTGAATCTTACCCTGCGTCTTTCCGTAAAACGCCGTATATCCGGTGGTCGGTTTTGTAACGCCATATGCGGTAACGCCGTCACCATCAACAAGCTGATATGCATCATTATAACTGATCTCAACGACCGGCGCTGTGTGATCCAGGATAAACTGCGTTTTTTCTTCACCGGAATATGCTCCGGCTGTGCCTGTGCTTTTCAGTGCTACACTATCTACCGCAACCATCGCATTCCCGGCGCGGTCCTCATACGAAATTACCACATAGTAATTTGCGGGAGCCTCATCACCGTCAAATGTATACGCAGCCGTATGAGTACGCCCCTTTGTACTCCACTTCTCAATTTCATCCCCGGTAACGGATACAGAGACCCTGCCTGTCGTCTTGTTATAAATTTCAAAGGTCAGGGCGGACGCATCCCAATACGTGTCGTTGTCATTTACCGACCAGATAATCGTCACATCATCTCCGCTCCTGTTGGCGTAAACGCCCGCCCCGTCTATCGTTGCGGTCGATTTTTCTTTGATAGAATATCCCGTCAGCACCGGTGCTGCATCATCCAGAACAATGATCATACTTTCATAGCCGCTGCTCGTCCCGACCAGCTTATCCGTGTGATCTGCAGTGGTCAGCGTATTCTGAGCGGCATCCTTATAGCCAGTCTCAATTACATACTCGCACTCTTCGTCTTCCACATAGGGAAGCTGAACCGCAGCTGTAATTTTTCCATTCCCAGGATTTTTCCATACCACATCACAGGCTTGCGTCACACCATTCCGGATTACGACAATTTCAGGCTTCACAGGCTGATCGCCGCTTAAATATACATCATAATAAGTTTCCGTATAGGTCAGGACAATCTCTTCGTACTCTGCCGCCGAGGATGACCCCCTGCTGTAAAAATAATACCTGTTCCCGCCATCATTATATGTATTCTCACTCACACTGCTGTTCTCGGGATAGGCGACAGACACGGCAGGGGCAATATCGTCCAGTACAAGGGTCGCAGTGCAGAAATCGTAATCCGCACATTCCGTCAGCTCCGTCGTCTCCCCTGCCAGCGCCAGACTGTTTCCCGATCCGTCTGTATAGCTGGTATAAACCACATACTCTGTCTCCTCCCCGGATACATAGGGCAGAGTGACAATATAGCTGATCGCGCATGACTCCTTATCATATGTACCCGCTTCAATCATCACATCGGCAGTCACATCGGCATCACCCGCAAATACCTGAATCACCGGCTCCACAATCCTATCGTCATCTGTATAGGATTCAAAGAATTTTTCCTCATAGGTAAGTGTAACTGTCGGTTCCGCCACCTTACTCTCAGAGTAATAATACACTCCATTATTCGAATATGTGGTCTCTGCATAGCTCACATCCACAGTCGGTGCCACATCGTCGAGAATAATATCGCCACTTTCAATCTCCTCATTGTCAATTTCAGTGATTGCATTCCCCACATTATCCCTGATCTCAGATATCTTCAGGGTGTTTAACGTTGCGGCATCGGCGGATGTTAACGTTCCCCGCATGACAGTGTAAGTCGCGGTAACCGCCGAACTTCCGCTTCCGATTGTGCAATCGACCGCGGAAACCTCATCTGCAATATCCAGGGTCACTTTATCAGCATCATCTGAAGCTGCGGTTATCGCCTCTTTCAGGGCATCAATATCGATTCCCGACTGCATTGCTATAGAACCGCCATCTCTCACATAAAGTGTGAAACCGATTGTATTTTTACCAAAAACTTTCCCCTCCGTGCTGGTAAAGACATGTGACAAAGCAGTGGTAATACCGGAATCATAATAGTCGCCGGACGGATCCGAAGTATATGCAACATAAACCGTAGATTCCGGAACTGTCTGATCTACCTTAAAGCTTACCGACTCTGTGTCGGTCTTTCCCACTATATTGGTAACAGTAACGGAAAGCTCATAGCTGCCATCCGTCAAAGCCGCTACCGCATCGTTAAGCAGCGCATCCAGGGTCCCGGAATAAGATGTCGTCGCATTTGTATAGACACCGCGGCTTGCATAATCCTTTTCGTCACTTTTTTCACTGGTTCCTGTCAGACTGTAAGAAATGCTGGCAATGCCGGCGTCGTCGCAGATCTCCAACGCAACACCCGGAGTATGATCTTTCGTATACCAGTCTGCGTCATTGTAAGAAAACGTAGTTCCATCCAATGCTACCGTTGCTGTGGGTACAGCACTCGTCTGAGATGCGGTAATACTCGTTGTTGAAAAATTTCCCGCCTCATCTTTCACAGTAAACGTATAAGTTCCAGAAGAGGTAATCCGGGCAGTAAGCGTTCCATCCTCCTCATACGCCAGTTCTATTCCGCTGTCGGAGGCAGTAAATACAGATGACAAATCATCCAATGCATAAGCAGTCTCGTAAGAATCCCCGGAAACAGTAATGAATGCCTCTGACTTATCTGATTCATCCGTTCCCAGCTCATCACCAATCACATATACCGCGGTCAGGGCAGAATAAAAATAATAGGTATCCGACGCCGTATCTTTTGCAGTCATATCAGCATCATTTACAACGGATGACTGCGTAATTTCAGGTGCTGCACTGTCCTGTTTTACGGTAAACGCATCCGAATACGCTTCATTTCCCGCTTCGTCGACTGCCTTTATCTTGTACGTACCTTCCTTTTTCACGGTTAACGTATACGCCCCTGCAGCACTGCCGGAAGCTATGTTCGCATAATCATCACCGCATTCAGCATAGAGATCCGTATCCGTCTCCCTGTACACGGATACAGCGGAAACTCCGGAATCATCATCAGAGACTTCCAGATCCAATATTTTATCATCACCCGTTTTCCAGTATGATGTCTCGAAAATTGTTCCAATTACCGGCGCTGTTGTGTCAACAAAAGAAGCAGAAACTATGTTCTGTGCAGATTCATTTCGCGCCCAGGCCAGAACATTCCACCCCTCAGGCAATGCCATGTTCGGGAGCAATCCTGCGATCACTGCCAGGGCCGGCACCACCGCCAGAATTTTCTTTCCCCATTTTGATATCCTTCTCATTTCCTTCCTCCTCTTTCTATATTACTTCCTCCCCATTCTGCAGCAGTGAGGTAACCTGTCCTTCGCTCTGCAGTAGTAAAGTTGCCTGTCCTTCGCTCTGCAATAATGAGTTTGCCAGTTCTTCGCTCTGCAGTAATGATGTTGCCTGTTCTTCGCTCTGCAGTAATGAAGCTGCCTGTTCTCCATCCCGCAGCAATGATGATGCCGACCGGATCAGGTTTTCCACTTTCCGCGCCCCCGGCACCGCCGCCCCTGAGATGCCCATATCCGCTTTTAAATGTTCATCGACATACTGCATATTATTCCGGGTCTTCCTGAACAGTCTGCCGCTCTGTGCAATTTCCTCCTCCATCTGCTGAATCTTGCGCTTTGCCATCCGTCCGGTCAGGTATCCAGAAACACTTCGGATATCCAGAATAAAAAAGAGAACCCCCGCCAGAACTGACAGGCCAATGCAGGCTGCCAGAAAAGTGAAAAACAGATTGCCATATAATGTTATCCTGTCCATAAACTTCCTCCCGCTACTGGCTGCCAACTGTCTTGTAAGCAGAGCTGATCGCCATCTGCGCCTGAACTATGGCAGACGCAAGCGTTGCCATGCTTTCTTTCTGCGCTGTGGTCAGATCGCCATCAAAATCCGTACCCATATGTTTCTCCATGTTCGCGAGCTGCTCCAGCATTTCATCCTCCGTAACGCCGGCATCTTTAAACTCCGCAGTCCAGGTAACCATCTGCCCGACCAGTTCCTGATACATAAGCAGTGCCGTTGTCGGATTATCCAGCTCCACCAGATTGCCCGCCGAGAGTCTCGTCAGCGCTTCCCAATATTCCTGATAAGAAATCGTGCTGTCGCCGGTGCTGTCCACCATCCCCAGCCGGGAATAATAATTCGAGATCTCATAGAGCCGCTCCGCCCTTGCCACTTTGGATGGCTCCGTTTCCTGCAGAAACCCGGAATCCTTTGCTACCGCAAAATAAGTTCCGGCCTGCGCTTTCCCGTTTCCGCTCTCCAGATAGTAATAGTACAACACCCCAACGTCATAGCAGAAGCTCTCATATTCATCCGGATTCCCGCTCCGGAACACATCGATGTTCGACTCATTTCTGCCGCCGGTCACCATCATAATCCCCTGCAACTCCGAATCCTCATCGGAAGAGAATACCTGGTCGCGCGAATACTCTTCCACCAGCATATTCCATGCATCCTCCCTGTCCGGCTCCAGATTGATAGCCTGTTTCAGATAACCCGTCTTCTGCAAGCCGGAAGACTTCTCCGCATTCTCTATGTAAGATGTATAAGTATTACTTGTCTCAGACTTTTCCAGAAAATGAAAGCTCAGCGCGCCCACGCCGCAGGCTGCTGCCAGCACCGCCGTGACGACAAATTTATGAAATTTGGAGAGCATCTTTGCCCGCATGCGGGTATCGGCCAGCTGATAGTTCTCCAGGTCATAGAAAAGCTCAGCGCAGGACTGGTAACGATCCTCAAGATTTTCCTGCGTACATTTCAGAATAATATTCTCCAGCCCCGCGGAAAGATTCGAATCCCAATGACGAATCGGGTACATCTTGTAGGGCGGTTCGCCTGGATTGTGTCCCGTGATCAGGTGGTACAAGGTAGCACCCAGACAGTAGATATCTGTCCTGGGATCCGTCTGCCCATGACCGCCGTACTGCTCCGGCGCTGCGTAACCGCGCGTACCCAGGCAGGTAGTATCCTCCATGCTGCTGAGCTTGTACTCTCTGGCTGTGCCAAAGTCAAAAAGCATGATGCTTCCATCCGGCTTCAGCATAACATTGGAAGGCTTCATATCACGGTAGATGATCGGCGGCTTGCGGGAATGCAGGTAGCCCAGCACATCGCAGAGCTGCTTCGCCCAGTCGATCACACTCTCCTGAGGCTGCGGCCCATACTCCCGGAGGACATCCTTCAACGTCTTTCCCTCGATGTAATCCATGACGATGAGAAGACTTCCGTCCCCATCGATCACATCCACAATACTGGGAAGATTCGGGTGATTTAAACGCTTCAGCAGATCAGTTTCCACGATAAGCCCCTGCTTAACCACGTCAAAGTTCCGGACACCGTCCTTGCGCACTTCCTTAATCGCCCAGGTTTTGTTCGCGCGCTCATTCATCGCCATGTAGACAACGCTCATGCCGCCCTGGCCGCATTTATTCAGGACGCGGTATTTTCCATCCACAAGAGATCCTATCTTTAACATACGTTTCCCCTAAACACAGCAAATCAAAATAATGTAATTGATAAATATTCCGGAATATTAAAACTTTCAGATACGGTATGAAGCAGATAATGGATGCAAAAGCAAGACCATATTGGAAAATGAAATATTACGAACACCGTAAATCTGATTTATTAATTATACACACAGCAGAACTATCTGTCAATATTTTATTCCCGGATAGTTCATATTTCATAAAAAACCTCTCACCTACAATACATAGAAAACAGATTTTTTCAAAAACTCAGGAAAGAAAGGAAATCGCATGAGGAATTTAGAGTTAACAGACCCCGTCCTGATGGGACAGCGCATCAAAGAGCAACGGCTCCTGCGTGGTTATTCCAGGGAAAAACTGGCGGAGTTGGCGAACATCACACCGCGCTATTGTTACGACATTGAGCTGGGCACCAAAAATATGTCCCTGCAGACACTTTGCAAAGTTGCCTCTGCGCTCTCTGTTTCTACCGATTATATACTTTTTGGTCCTCAGACGAATGGGGAAGAATACATTCCTCTGACCGCGCTCGTGCAGACCTGCCCGCCGCAGCAGCTGGAGCACCTGGAACAGATTGTATCCCAGTACCTTCAGGCGGTACAGGAAATGGAAGAAAAAAAATAAGGGCTGAGCCCTTTCGAAGAAAAAGGAATGAGCCGCCATATAAGCCATGTGTCAGCAGGCCTCAGGGCGCCCATTCCTTTTTCTTCAAATTTAAAAATATATACTCTCCTACCGGGTCAGACTCCGACAGTCACCTACCGCGAGACAAGTGACAGAACAATCTCATTCGAGCTTCGGAAAATTGTACTGCCCGATCCCACCTGGTTTACTACGAGGGTAACATCCTCCCCACTCACATCAGACAGGGCGACCTGCAGCTCGGTTTCTGAAATATACTCTGTCGAAACCGGTCCGTCGTTGACATACACTTCACTCCACGGTGTAAAATTCTCTCCGCTTATGACAACCGTTTCCTGATCTTCCCCGATTTCCACCGAGCGGATTACTACATCCTCGACGCCCATCTCCAGGTCAGAAGCCTCATAAATCTGCTCTCCGCCGTAAGTGTAGCGTTCCCCATAAAGGAGGTCATACTGAAGCAGCTCCCAATTCGTCACATAAGAATCGTCCTCCGTCGTCCCCTCCGTCATAGCGGACTGATGATAGGTGAACATGGTTCCCTCATGAATGCCAAGCTGATCCGTGATGTAAGCCACAAGCTGGTAGGCAGCCACATCGGCATCCTCCTGCTCCAGTCCGAAATTATTCCAGGTCGCATAGGTAGTCTGATAGATGCTGCCATTGTTCATATCCTCATCTTCCAGACCCATGGTCGGCAGATGATCGCCGTAGAAAACAACGATTGTTTTCTCATCGCGGTCTTCCAGCATCGTGATCAGGTCGCCGATAAATTCGTCCACCTCATAGAGCTCGTTGATATAATATTCCCACTGATAGTGCTCTTCCTCCGTCTCACCGCCGGTCACCTCAATTACCGGATCTTCAAAGACCTGACTGGTCGGGTAGCTTCCATGGCTCTGTACTGTGATGGTAAAGACAAAATCTGACTGATCTTCCGTGGAGTCCAGCGCTTTCTCCGTCTCCTCCACGAGAATTCCGTCGGTCGGCCATGTCTCATTCTCATTATATTCGGTGATATTCATCAGTTCCTTGCTCGTATAAGAGTCAAATCCCATCTGCGAGAAAATCGTCGCCCGGCTGTAGAAATTACCGCTGTTGTTATGTATCGCGTGTGTGGAATATCCCAGCTCCGCCAGATCGTTCGCGACACTCTCGCAGGTGGTCTCCTTTAAAATTGTCTTATACGGATACTCGCCCAGGCCGAAAAACTGAATCCCCATTCCGGTCAGTACTTCAAACTCCGTGTTTGCTGTCCCGGCTCCCACCACCGGAACCGTCAGATAGCCGGAGGTATAATTTTCCATCAGACTATGGAAATTCGGTATCGGATCTTCGGAGTATTCCAGGAAGTTCAGCTCATATGGATCAATGAAAGTCTCCAGCTGTACAAAAATAATGTTCGGCAGATCCTCCGTGTCAATGGAAGTCTCCTCCGTCTCCACGGAATCGTTGATTACCGTAATCGTCTCTTCCGAATAATTGTCAGGCTCTGACATTCCCGTATCTACCACACTGGCGGCAAAACTGTATACAAAACCGTACTCCTGATAACCTTGAGCAAGATTACCGAAGTACCCAGACAAAATATCCGATTGGATCGCCGCCCTTGTAATAAACGGAAGAGCAACTACAAGAGCTGCCACACAGGCCGCATTCCGGACACGGTGAATCTTTCCGGCAACTTTCGGTGCTTTGATTGCGAAAAATACCAGAAACACCACCAGGCATCCAAGAGCAATCATGATAATAATCTGCTCCGCCTGGGACAGGTATTTACTGTTGTCCATTGCAAACAGATCGCCGACCAGCTTCAGATCTGTAAAATTAAACGGTGTCACCCGGTTTGCCAGAACACAGCCGTTGATAATCCCGAGGATCATCCAGAATGCTGATATAACTACACGGAAAAACATCCTCCGCTTAAACAGATATGCAATCAGCAGCGTCGTAAAAATCAAAAGCGCGTTATATAAAAAGGTAAGCGGCGTTCCAAACGAAAACTGCAGTGCCGAGATCAGAGAATGCCTGGAAACACTCTCGATCGCCAGTACCAGGACACACGCCAGCAGGCCGTCAAAGAAAACAGAAAACTTCTTAAAGAAAGCAAATCTCATGATTCATCCCTCCGTCAAAATTATTCCCATTTACAAAAAAAAGATCTGCCATATTTTCTCAATCATTTTACCTATTGATTGCATATGGTAGACCTCTTTTTTACAAATGTCAAGATTCAAATTCTTAACGTTTTGTGATTATTATCTTTCTCAACGCCCGCACTGCTGTGTCGATGGCCGCCTCCGTATCATGCACCATGGGATTCTCCATCCCCAGAAGTTCCCGTTCCTGGTTTGCCACCGCCAGCAAAACCGTCCCCGCCCGGACGTGCAGATGCGCCGCCACGGTAAAGAGCGCCGCCGATTCCATCTCCGAAGCCAGGCAGCCAAGGCGTTTCCACGCTTCCCACTTCTGTGTCAGCTCATAGCTGACCGGCATCACTTCCGGCTCATGCTCCCCATAAAAAGAATCCTTACACTGTACCACACCGATATGCGACGGATATCCCGCCTCCTGCGCAGCCGCCTCCAGCGCACAGACAATCCGGTGATCCGCCACCGCCGGAAACTCAATGGGTGCATATTCCCGGCTGGTACCTTCCATTCGGATTGCACCGGTGGCGATGACCAGATCGCCGCTCTTCACATCCAGATGTACACCTCCGCAGGTGCCTACCCGGATAAATGTCTGCGCCCCGCAAAGCACCAGCTCCTGCATGGCAATGGCTGCGGACGGTCCGCCGATCCCGGTAGAAGTCACGCTGACTTTCACTCCGTCCAGATATCCGGTGTACGTAGTGTACTCCCGCTGATCCGCCACAAGGTGCGCATCTTCAAAATGCGCCGCAATCTTCGCACACCGCTTAGGGTCGCCGGGAAGAATCACGTATTTCCCCACGTCACCTTCCTTTATGCCAAGATGATATTGAATTCCATTTTCAGAATATCGCATAAGGTCTCCTTTCTCCGTTGCTTTCCAGTCTTCTGCTGCAGTTGTAAACTCAGCTGACACCGAAAAACTTATTCCTGTTTTCACGTTATCACAAAGCGAAAGTCGCGTCAACGCCTGTTGTATCTTGTTTTTTTTCTTGTTTACAATATAATGATGATACCAGTTTTAACAGGAAAGGAAGCAGTTATGAAAAAACCTATTTTAGTCGTCATGGCCGCCGGCATGGGCAGCCGCTACGGCGGATTAAAACAGATGGACCCCGTCGGCCGCTGCGGCGAAGTTATTATGGATTACTCTCTCTACGACGCCCACCGCGCCGGATTTGAAAAGGTCATTTTTATCATCAAACACACTTTTGAAGATGTCTTTAAGGAAAAAATCGGAAACCACATCGCAGAATACATGGAAGTGGCATACGCTTTTCAGGATCTGAACGATCTGCCGGATGGCTATGCCGTCCCTGAGGGTCGTGAAAAGCCCTGGGGCACCTGCCATGCTATACTGGCCGCCAGAGATCTCATCGACGCTCCGTTTGCCGTGATCAATGCAGATGATTATTACGGGACACAGTGCTTCCGGATCATCTACGACTACCTCAGCACACACCGGGACGATGATAAATACCGCTACTGTATGGTTGGCTACCTGCTGAAGAACACCGTCACCGCCAACGGTTCCGTGGCACGCGGCGTCTGCTCCGCTGATGCAGATGGGAATCTGATCAGCGTGGTAGAACGCACAAAAATCGAGCCCTACGCTGACGGTATCCACTTTACCGAAGATGACGGCGAGACCTGGACCGATCTGGACGAGAATACCGTGGTCTCCATGAATCTATGGGGATTCTCCGAGAGCTTTGTGGCGGAGGCCGGGCAGCGTTTTTCCGCTTTTCTGGATAACACACTGCTCAGCAACCCGCTGAAAGGCGAATACTTTCTGCCCTCCGTCGTGACCCAGCTTCTCGAGGAGGAAAAAGCCACTGTCCAGGTGCTCCCCTGCCCGGACAAATGGTACGGCGTTACCTACCGGGAGGACAAGCCGGATGTTGTCAAAGCACTCGATGATATGACGGAAGCCGGAATTTATCCATCCCCACTATGGAAGCAGATATAGATACAAGTTTGCCCACAAAGCAAATATTTTCAGATTTCCAAAATCAAAATAAGTAATACGAAAACGGCTATGAAACATGGAAAAATCTCCCTTTGTCCCACAGCCGTTTTATTCTACTCTTTTATTTTCTGATCACAGTCCCTGTCTGTCCCAGGATAGCTTCTTTAATCTTATCCAGTCTGGTAATCAGTACTGACCGCGTATCCGAACCTCCGATAAACTGAATCGCCGTCTGAATCTTCGGCTGCATATTTCCGGCGCCGAACTCGCCATCCTCAATATACTGCGCCGCCTGGGCACAGGACAGCATGTGGAGAGGCTCCTGTTTCTCTGTGCCGTATCCCTTATAAACACATTCCACATCTGTCAGGATAATCAGCCGGTCCGCATTGACGCCGTCCGCCAGAAGTCCGGCAATCAGATCTTTCTCAATCACGGCGCTGGCGCCTTTTAAGGATTTGCCCTGCTGCAGCACGGGAATCCCGCCGCCTCCCGCGGCAATAACAATCTGTCTGGCATCCATCAGGGCATTAATCGCATCCAGTTCCACGATCTCGATAGGAGTCGGCGCCGCCACAATCCTGCGGAATCCGCCCTCCACCGGAGTGACATGGTTGCCTTTTTTCTCCTCCGCTTCAGCTTCTGCCTCATCCATCACACGGCCGATGATCTTAGTCGGATGATAAAAAGCATCATCATACGGATCCACCGTTACCTGCGTTAAAATCGTGGAAACCGTGCGGTACACACCGCGCCCCACCAGCTCACTGCGGATTGCCTGCTGCAGATCGTATCCGATATAGCCCTGGCTCATTGCTGAGCACACTGCCATCGGGGTAGCTGTGTATTCCTGATACAGCCTGTGAAACTCTGACATCGCCGTATGGATCATGCCCACCTGCGGTCCGTTACTGTGCGTAATCACAACTTCACAATCGTCCTGCACCAGATCGGCAATCGCCTTTGCCGCCCGTCTGGTCGCTTTTTTCTGCTCCGGAAGCGTCGTGCCAAGCGCATCATGCCCCAACGCGATCGTTATTCTCCTGCTCTTCATACCGCTGCCTCCCCTCCGGTTTTACTGCCAGCCATTTTGTGTATGTACATCCAGCTGTCCACATAATCCCTGCGCTCCTGCTCCGACATTTCGACAAATTTCGCGTATTCCAGCTTTGACGGGATCATCTGAACATTTTCACATTTAAAACACTCCACATCGCTTTTTCTGGAAACTGTCCGCACCCAGCCGCATTTAGGACATATAAACAGTCTGATCATTCTTCACTCTCCGAATCTGCATCTTCCGCCGCGTCTTCATCATCGGACAAATCATCTGCATCCGAGAAATCGTCATCCACGGCACTCTCTGCAGTGGCGCCGGTCGAACTGATGATATAATCGCTATATTCCTGAACCGTGCTGGACGGCGTGTAATTTTCCTCGCCAAACAGCTGCTCATGTAAGGCGATAACGTTGCTCTCCAGATCGCAGGGAACCACAATACTGCCAACTGTACTGTTCAGTGTCATCGTCGTCTTGTCATAAGGGAATCCTCCGCTGCTTGATATGTCATAGCTAAGCATGGCTGAAGCCATGGTCAGAAGATCCTGCTTGGAAAGATCCGTCTGGATATCAGGAAATACCGTATCCAACAGCTCATTGAGCTGTGACAGGCTGGCACTCTTTACCTTGGAGAACATAGCGGACAGGACGATGCGCTGCCGCGCCGCGCGCTTATAATCTCCGCCGGATGTGTAACGAATACGCGAATAAGCCACCGCCTGTACACCGTCCAGGGTATGTGTTCCCGTGGAACTGATCGTAGGAGAGTTTGTGTCCAGAATCTGATTGGTAGCCTCGATATAATCGTTCAGATACCCCAGTTCTGCAGTGGACTCGATCTCAATCTCCACACCGCCCAGAATATCTATAGCCTCCGCCACAGCCGCAAAATCCACGCAGACATAATTGTCAATATCCAGATCCAGGTTGCGGTTTAACATGGTAATTGCCTGCTCCACACCCCCGTAAGCATAAGCGGAATTACATTTACGGAACTTATCCTCCTCATCCACAGCCGCAACATTCAGATAAGTATCACGGTAAACGGAAACCATCGTCATCTCGTTCGTGTTGCTGTCAATATTCAACACCATGATGACATCGCTGTTGCCGGTAGTATATACACCCTGCGTGCGGTTATCCAGACCGAAAACGGCAATCGTCAGATTCTCCGCAAAAATCTCCTCCGTAGATCCCTCCACCTCATTTACCTGAATTTTTGACCGATCCAGCTGATAGGAGGTATCAAGAAGATTCAGCTTCTGATATATAAAGAGTACCGCCAGTACCAGCACCAATATTACAATCTCTACGACAAAAAGAATGATTCTCCGTCTTCTGCGCCTTACCGCTTTTGTCTTATGTCCAGCCATTGTTCTCTCCTAAAAATCCGTTTATTATGTAATGTAAATCTGTTATGATTTCACAGACACACTTCATCGTACTACATCAGAGAAGAAATAACAATAAAAATTTTGTGAAACTTTTTCAAACCCGACTCTCATGCTTCAGTACAACCGCCGAAAATTTCGGCAATGTGATTTTGATATGTCCGCTGATGACATTATATTCGACGGGAGCAACCGAGTATCCGTCCCCTGTTGTGTACATAACCTGCTGCAGTACACACTCCTGCGGAACATTCGCGGTATCCACAGGCAGATCGATGGTATTCGGAAAACTGTCGTTGTTAACAATAATGACGAACTGCTGCTGCCGGTTAAACCTCCCGTAACAGAGCACATTTTTTGTGCCGTTTAAAAATTTAACCGATCCCGTCCGCAGCGCAGAGTTTTCCCGGTGAATGCGGATCATATCCCGATGGAAGCGGATCAGTTCTTTGTCCTCCCTGCCCCAGGGGTAGGTACGCCGGTTATCCGGATCCGTAAACCCGCACAAACCCGCCTCATCACCGTAATAGAGAGTCGGCGCACCCGGCCAGGTCATCTGTATAACGACAGCCTCCTTCAAGACCGCCTTGTTGACGCCCTCCGACGCTGCCTCGCAGCCTAACTTTTCCGCCCGTCCCACCTTGTGGTTCGTTCTCGTGAGGAAACGCGAGTGATCATGGTTGGACAGCTGATTCATGGCACACTGCAGGGACGGCGTGAGGAAGCTTGCCATGTAATGCGTCATTGAATTGACGTAATTGTCAAAATTCCCCTGCATATATTCCTTATACTCATTGCTGTGCTTTTCCATACCGGTCAGAAACCAGCTCACCGGCTCCATAAAAGCGTCATAATTCATGACGGTATCCCACTGATCGCCGTGCAGCCACTTCTCCGGATCACCGTAATGCTCTGCCAGAACCAGCGCCTGCGGATTGGCCTCCTTCACCGCCGCCCGGAATTTTTTCCAGAATTTGTGATTATATTCCTCGCTGTGTCCCAGATCCGCCGCCACATCCAGACGCCATCCATCCGCACAGTAAGGCTCGGATACCCATTTTTTCGCGATTTTTAAAATGTACTTCTCCAGTTCCGGAGAGCCTTCATAATTCAGCTTCGGCAGGGTATCCAGTCCCCACCATCCCTCATAGGTGCCGTTATCCGGGAAAGCCGTCTCATTCTGGAACCGGAAGTAATTGTGGTATCTGCTGTCCGCTGTCTCATAGGCACCGGGCTCAAAATCCTCACTGCCTTTGTAAATTTTCTCCCGGTCCATCCACTTATTAAAAGATCCGCAATGATTAAACACACCGTCTAAGATCACACGCATTCCCCTGCGGTGCGCCTCCCGGACCAGTTTGATAAACAGTTCGTTGCTGGCTTCCAGATTTTTCAGACTCGTCACGCGCTTTTTGTAAATCTCCGCTTTCGTATTATCCGTGCATCCCTCCGGCAGCGGTTCCCCTCCATCCTCGAGAATCACGCCAAAATGCGGATCAATATAGTCATAATCCTGGATATCATACTTATGGCTGGAGGCCGATACAAACAGCGGATTAAAGTAAATCACTTCCACACCCAGCTGCTGCAGATAATCCAGCTTCTGATACACGCCCTCCAGATCGCCTCCGTAGAAATTCGCCACATCAAAATTCTCCGGATGGGCGTCCCAGACCGGCACCTGCCTCGTCGGACGGTTAATGTAATAATACTCGCCGTCTTTCACGTCGTTGGAAGTATCTCCATTGTAAAAGCGCTCGGTAAAAATCTGATACATGACCGCGCCCTTCGCCCAGTCCGGCGTGGAAAAACCGGGAACGATGCGGAACTCATACTGTTTCCGATGCTCCCGGGCCACCCCGACCCGGTCATAATAGCAGCGAAGCATACCGCTGACCACCTCAAAATAATAGCCAAACTGCTCCTCACCCAGCTGAATTTTTATCTCATAAAAATCAAACTGGCCGTCGCTTTCCGCCACACTCATCTCATAGCTTTCCCCATCGTGATGGAGAATAACCAGATCTACATTATTAACATCAGTCCGGAACCGGATACGCACGGTCTCATTTGCTTTCGGCTCGGCGGGAATCCGGTAATCCGCAGTCCCGTCACTGAACAGGGAATTCTTGTACAGGATGGGACGCATCTGTAAAATATAATTTTCTACACTGTAAAACTGTTGTGCTGAATCGTACTTCATATTTACCTCTTACTAAGGACCTGTTCAAAAATAACTTTTAATATTGCTTGTCTTGTTCTCCGATAGCACCACTCAAAAATCAGTTACATAGCCCGCTATGCGCCTGATTTTATGAGCGGCACTCTCGAAGAAAAATCCTGCGCACTATTTAAAAGTTATTTCTTAACAGTTCCTAAACAACTCTTCGAACTCATTTCTCCCAATCTTCTCTTTCTCAAGAAGAAGCTCCGCGCTGCGGTGAAGGACGTCCTCGTGCGCTTCGATGATTTCTTTCGCTTTCTGATAGCACTCGTCCACGATTCGTTTGACTTCCGCGTCGATTCGCGTCGCCACATCGTCGCTGTAACTCTTGGTATGGGCGAGGTCACGCCCAATAAAGACCTCATCATCGTCATTATCATAATTGATCAGTCCAAGCGCCTCAGACATACCATATTTTGTCACCATGGCCCTGGCCACAGCCGTCGCCTGTTTGATATCCTGGGATGCGCCGGTCGTCACATCGCCAAACACCATTTCCTCGGCGATCCGCCCGCCCAGGTCGACCATGATCTCCTGGAGCATCTGCCCCTTCGTGCGGAACATTTCATCTTTTTCCGGAAGCGGCATCGTATATCCCGCCGCACCGATGCCTGTGGGGATAATAGAAACCGTATAAACCGGTCCCACATCCGGCAGCACATGAAAGAGAATGGCATGGCCGGATTCATGGAAAGCGGTAATCCGCTTTTCCTTATCCGTAATCACACGGCTCTTTTTCTCCGCGCCGATGCCCACTTTGATAAAGGCCTTTTTAATATCCTCCTGACAGATAAAAGCACGCTTATCTTTCGCCGCCAGGATTGCCGCCTCATTTAAGAGATTCTCCAGATCAGCTCCGGTAAAGCCTGCTGTCGTCTGCGCGATCTGTTTCAGATTCACATCGTCGCCAAGCGGCTTGTTCTGTGCATGGACTTCGAGAATCTGTTCCCGGCCTGCCACATCCGGCTTGCCCACATATACTTTGCGATCGAAGCGTCCCGGGCGAAGAAGCGCCGGGTCAAGGATATCCACACGGTTGGTCGCAGCGACAACGATAATTCCCTCGTTCACACCGAACCCATCCATCTCCACCAGAAGCTGGTTCAGGGTCTGCTCCCTCTCATCGTGTCCGCCGCCCATACCGGTACCCCGGCGGCGGCCCACCGCATCAATCTCATCAATAAATACGATACAGGGCGCCTGTTTTTTCGCCTCAGCAAACATATCCCTCACGCGGGATGCACCGACACCGACAAACATTTCCACAAAGTCCGATCCGGAGATAGAGAAAAACGGTACGCCCGCCTCCCCGGCCACCGCCTTGGCAATCAATGTTTTACCGGTTCCGGGAGGTCCCACCAGCAGTACGCCCTTGGGAATCCTGGCACCAAGCTTCGTATACTTGCCCGGCGCTTTTAAAAAGTCCACCATTCCTTCCAGCTCTTCTTTTTCCTCGCGGAGACCGGCGACATCCTTAAACTTTACTTTCACATTCTCCCCGCTGGTAAGCCTGGCGCGGCTCTTGCCGAAATTCATCATTCTGGAGCTGCCGCCACCGCCTCCGCCGGCCTGGCCTGTCATCATCACCATCATAAAGACCAGAGCAATCAACACGATCACCGTGGGAAGGATAGAAACCAGCACACTGGTTCCCTGCACATCTTTCAAAGTATAATCGGTGAATCCCTCTTCCTCCAGATAGGACTCTACTTCGCCGACGTCGGAGACAGTCACCTGCGCCCGGGAGCCATCCTCAAGAGTTACGGTCACCACGCCGGTCGGTACTTCCTGATTCTGTGTGATCACCAGGGAAGTCACCCCGCCGTCTTCCACAGCCTCCTGAAACTGAGACCAGGTATAAGTCTCTGTCGTTGTGAGACTGCCGTTTGTGCCAAACCCTCTCCACAGGAGAAAGAGAATAACAAGAATAAACAGATAAAAACCGAGCCCTCTAAAACTGCGCTTCAATGTCCGGTCCTCCTTTTTCTACCATTTATATAAATTACTCAATCGCCCCGATATAAGGAAGATTGCGATACTTCTGTGCGTAATCGAGACCGTACCCCACCACAAACCGGTCCGGAATCACGTATCCAATATAATCCACCGGTACTTCCACCTCCCGGCGGTCCGGCTTGGAAAGGAGCGTGCAGATCATCACCTTTTTCGCGCCCCGATCCCGGAATTCATCGGAAAGATAGGCCAGCGTCCGCCCGGAATCGATGATATCCTCCACGATCAGCACATTTTCACCCTCAATCGGGGATTCCAGGTCTTTCGTAATCCGGACATTTCCGGAAGACTCCGTCCCGTTTCCGTAACTGGAAACATACATGAAATCCATGTAAACCGGTATGGTCAGCCGCTTTGCAAGCTCACACGCGAAAAAACTTGCCCCCTTTAAAATGCAGACAAGCTTTACCGATTCCCCGTTCAGATCTTCGTTAATCTGCGCGGCCAGTTCCCGAATCCTTTCGTTAACCTGCTCCTCACTGTACATGACGCTGATCTTCTCACCTTTCATAGCTTCCTCCTATGTTTTTCACAAAACTCATCCCCTGCACTAATATGCAAAACGGGATCAACCTGCAAACCACTTTTGACATCAAAATCAATTTTCTGTAATTATGTCTTCTTACTCAATACACGAAATCTGGTCCGCTGTGGGGAAAACAACCTCCACCTGCAGAATACGCCTGGTCTGTCCGTCCACTTTGTAAGCCTCGCTGATGCGGTGACCGATCACCCAGATTATCTGGTCACCGTCCGCCAGCAGGCAGATCCGGTCACGCTCTTCCCGGGGAATTTTTTCCTCGATAAAATATTTTTTTAAGGTCTTGCGCCCCCCGGCCGCATTCACCTGAAGAAAATCCCCTGTTTTTCGTGTGCGAAGCTGAACGATAAATTTGATTTTATCATAATCAAACCATTTCGTATATCTTTTTTCCGGAATTTTTTTGAAAAATTCCGGATTTTCCACTAATTTTGTCCGAAAACAAAGGCCGTTTCCCCAGACTGTCTCCCCCGGTATCTGCAATTCGCAGGATAAACACTGCTGCCCGGCCCCCTGTCCGGCTCCTGAATCGCGGCTCAGAATCACACTGTCATACGTTCGCCGGGCCGTCATGCCGTACGGCAGAGATATTTTTCTGCCCACGCCCTGCGTCATCAGTCCCAGAACTTCTTCCACATGGCAGGATGCGATATCTTTCCGGCTCTCCGCCTGCATTCCCAACAGGAGCAGCAGCAAATGCTTCTGTAAAAACGGATGAATCTGCGCAAACGCTGCGCAGAAAATATGAATTTCCTGCTCTCCATCACTCCTTTTTATCTGTTCCCATGCACCCTGTCCCGCGCGGTATGACTCCTCATCCAGAAACGCGCTGATCTCCCGAAGCTGCTCGCCCGCTCTCTGCATATGGAGCACCGCCTGCGTATTGACCTGCTCCAGTTCCGGCATAATCCGCCCCCGGATCCGGTTCCTGGCGTAGGCTACGTCCGCGTTCGTGCTGTCGGTGCGCCAGGTCTGCCCCCGTGCGGTCAGCCATGCCCGGATCTCCCCTCCTGTCACACAAAGCAGAGGTCGGACAATCCGAACATTTTCCCCATCAGCACTATTCTGCAGGTTTTTCCGTAAAGGATGTTCGTCATCTTCCCACTCCGATATTTTTCGCTCCATCACCGGCGCGATACCGCCAAGGCCGCGGATGCCGGTTCCCCGGGCCAGATGAAACAGCATCGTCTCCGCGCTGTCATTGGCATGATGAGCCACAGCAATCGTATCCGCCCCGAACTTGCTGCAGGCCTGGAAAAAACAATTGTAGCGCAGCTCCCTGGCAGTCTCCTCCAGTGACTGCCCGGTCTCCCGGCATCGCCCGGGTACATCCACAAAAAAAACCTCACAGGGGATCCCCAGCTGTCCGCACAATTTTTCCGTAAACACGGCATCCCCGCGGCTTTCCTCCCCGCGGATGCCGTGTTCTACATGAACCGCCGACAGGGAAAAACCGATTTCACGGCTCAGTTCCCGCAAAACCAGAAGAAGACAGACGGAATCCGCCCCGCCGGATACACCGGCAAGCAGACGATCTCCTTTTTCCATCATATGATATCGCTCTATATACGATTTTACTTTTTCAATCATTTTTATCCCTTTTTACACTTTTTATCTTCCGGTAATAACAAAATCAGGTTCCATCACCTCATTAAATCACTGTCTTCTCCCAGATCCCGGCCGCCAGCACCGTCATATCATCCCGCACACGGCCGCCGGTAAACAGCAGCACCTGCTCCAGCACCCGGCGGGCAAACTCCCCCGGATTGCCGGTATCAATCTCCCTGATAATATCCGCCACAGTCTCCCGCGCATCGTCCACATACAGATGCTCCAGCACGCCGTCCGTCACCATGACAACAAAATCTCCGGCCTCCACCTGCGTCTCCCGGCGAGCCGGTTTCTGGCTCATAAACACGCCCACCGGCATGCTGTGATCCTCAATCCATTCCACCTGTCCGCCATGGCGGACAAACGTAGCCGACGCACCGATCTTATAAATCTGCATTGAGCCGGTGTCCAGATCCACCGCCGCCAGATCCACAGTCGAAAACAGATTATTCTCCCCGTGCGTGACCATGGCAGAATTCATCATCTGCAATGCCGTGTCCGGACGGAATCCAGATTCCATAAATTTCTCTATTAAATCTATCACCATTTTGCTTTCTTTACAAGCCGCAGATCCGCTTCCCATGCCGTCTGAAAGCACCATCACACACCGCCCATCATCCAGAATCTGAAATGAAAAATTGTCCCCGGACATCTGCTCCCCATCCCGGACCGCTTTCGCTACCCCATACCCGGCAGTCAGGCAGGTGCTCTCCAGGAAAGCAATCCTCGCCTCTTTTTCCCCCAGCAGCGCTTTCGTATCTTTTGCCGGCAGAAAAGGATATCCCGTGACCTTACTGATATCTTTCGCAATTTCTTTCACCATCACACACTTTTTCCCGCGTGTGTGAGCCTGCATCAAAATTTCCAGCTTGTCTCCGGATTTTTTCAGAATCCGGAGATCATCGCAGACGATACTCAGCTCCTTTAAAGCATACCGGATCTGAGCAGCGGTTTTTCCCTCTGCCGCCGTCACATCCAGCTCATTTGCCGCACAATCTTCCATAATATAAGACATGGCATTCAGCTGCTCCGCAATCGCATCCCGGTTTTCCTGAAGGCGGTTATACCAGGACAGATTCAGATGTGCCTTCTCAAACACGCGCATCACCTGGCGCATCATTTCCTCCACGCAGACACAGTTTGCCTTAAGATCTCCCGCCGCATTCTCCATGTCCTCCCCGCGCTGTACCGACTGTAAAAAGCGATAGAGGATCCGGTACATCGGCGTGTCCTCCGTGTCCCAGCACGCGGCGCACCGGCTGCAGGACACACAGAGGCTTCCCGCCACTTCATTCTGCATCCGGCTCAGTTCCTCCGCGGTAAAATCACTCTGATAGCGGTTCATCTGCCGGAAGGTCCGGGAAAGCTGGCCAAATGATTCCGCATATCCGCTCAGTTTTTCCCCGCCCTGCACATACACCGGCATCGGCTGCCCCGCCTGGGACGGCCAATCCGGAAGCATCCACACCAGACGTGTACACAGAAATACTGCGCCATATACAAAAACACCCTCCGCAATCCCGATCACCACCGTCGCGGCGTCCGGAATCTGCATCGCCTGCCAGACAAGCGTCGCCCCCGCCGTTGAAATCCCTGTCAGGACCGCAGCTACCCAGGTTTTACACTTATGAAAATACCACTCCGCAATCTGCACCAATGCCGCAGACAGAAGAAGAACCATCCCATATTTCACCAGAATACGAAGCGGCGCCAGTGCCAGCAGCCCTCCGATACTGCATAAAAATAACAGGCTCCGGTTCATTCCGGATAAAAAACCGGTCATAAACACAACCGGCACCAGCGGATAGATACCTCCGATCGCAAGCCGAGGCGACAGCACCGCCAGGATACAGAGTAACAGTTGCTTCACATCAAATTTTTTCATCGCTTTTTTCCTCCCAACTTTGATGTCGGCTATTTTAAAACGATGAAATAAAAATCTTTGTCAAACGGATGCCGGATTTCAAAAAACTTTTCGGCAAAGTTCGGCTCGTAATATCCTTTCTAATCGAATTGATGAAACTCATGTTTTTTAACATCCTCATTCATAATTCATTGCATTTATTCATATTTCCCCTCAGCTATAAGGAAAAAAATCGTTTTTCACAATCAGTCAATGAAAAAAGGAACCTCTTATCTGAGATTCCTCCATCAGGATATTCCGGCCGCAAAACTTCTATTCTTCTTTAAATAAAATCTCATCCTCGTAGACCATGCCGAGCCTGCTTCTGGCCACATCCTCCACATACTCGTCTGTGCCTACGTACGCTTCCTGTTCCTCCAGATCTGCCGCCCGCTGCTCTTCCTCGGTCTTCTGCGCCTCAAGCTCCTCCTGCTGCTCCTGAAGAGACTGATCCTTGTGATAAAGACGCACAATCTGAACCGACAAAATCAGTGTCAGTACCAGAACCATGCAGGAAATACAAATCCGTCCTGTATTCGTCCGCCGTTTCTTTTTTCTTCTACTTCGCATTTCCCTCTCCTGTTATCTGAAACCGCTGTGAAAACTCTTATTTTTTATTGTAAACGGATTACTGTGATTTTTCAATCCCCTTTTTACAGTTCAAAACTTTTTTATGCCGATCTTTACCGCTCTGCCCGCCCGGGCTACTCTTTTTTTCATCCGGCGCACATGCTTTTTCCCCCGATAACCAGCCTGCTGCATCCTGCTCTTACAAAATCCAGCCAGTTTCCGCAGCGGTGCGGTTGCCACACGCAGTACCCGGCCCACAATCCGGAATAATCCCCCGAGCATCGCGGTTCCCGCTTTCACCACCCAACGGCTCAGCAGAATAGAATACAGAAACATCCCTGCCGCCGCGCCCAATATGATAAACCCGCGGATCACACCGTCATTCTGCCGGTACATAAACCCGAAAAGCCAAAGTGCGCAAAACAGCCAGAACAGCAGATCCTCCGCGGCCATCCCGACAATCCGGTGACGCACAATGCGGCGCCAGACGCGAAGCAAATCATACAGAAGCAGCCATACTGCGCCGATACCAACTGCCTGCCCAAAAAGCTGTGCCTGCTTTATAATTTCCCCGTAAAGCATTACCGGAACAGGCGGCGAAGGAAAGATTCTCCCTGTCCGCTCCCCTTTTTCATATCAGAATACTGCAGCAAGTCAATCTCTCCGGACAAATCCACTTCTCCTTTTTCCAGCGTCAACCGGTTCACGTGCAGATCTTTTCCCCGGACCATCAGCATCCCCATCCGGGTTTCCAGAAGAATCTCATTCACATCAAACGACAGGATATCCGTAACACCGTTCAGTGAACAGTGACTCCGGTTCGACAAAATGATCTTGTGCTGCTGACCAGCCGGTGCCTGTCTCTCCTCCATAAAAATCCCTCCCTCATCATAATAGATATATTTGTCCCCTGTATTACTATATGAAAAAGAGAGCCCTTTATGTCTATATTATGTTGCTATCAGAGATACCGGAACATCTCCTTCGCTTCCTCCTTGCGGGAGGTATCCGCAATCTGAAGCACTTCCACCTTTACTGATTTATTGCCGAACGCAATCTCGATCACATCCCCGACCTTCACGTTCAGCGATGCTTTCGCCTGCTTCCCGTTCACCGTTACACGCCCGGCGTCACAGGCCTCATTCGCCACCGTGCGCCGCTTGATCAGGCGGGATACTTTCAGGAATTTATCTAATCTCATTTTGCCGCTCCTTTCATTAAAACGAAAAGAAAAAGCTGTCCCCGAAACGGAAACAGCTTCCCACTCATTCCTCTCTGACTATGCGTTCACCGCATCCTTTAACGCTTTGCCCGCTTTGAACTTCGGAGCTTTGCTTGCCGCAATCGTCATCGCCTCGCCTGTGCGGGGATTCTTGCCGGTTCTCTCCGGACGATCTACGGTCTCAAAGGTACCGAAACCAACCAGCTGAACCCTGTCACCATTCTGTAACGCATCGGTAACTGTTGCTGTAAATGCTGCCAGCGCTTTCTCCATGTCCTGTTTGGGAAGATCTGTCTTTTCCACCATCGCTGCGATCAATTCTGTTTTATTCATAAAATATGTCCTCCTGACTACCCCTGTTCTCTCTGGGTCCTTTGATTTTTGCATAGCATATATATACTGTGTTTTCCTTTATTTGTCAAGTAAATCAATATAAAATTTCACTTGATGCCTTACGATTCGCAGTCCTTCACCTCAACGGTTATGCAGTATGTCCTCCAGATCCAGTCCGTACTGTTTTGCGATATCCCGCGCGTAGCTTAAACCGTCCGGTTTCGTCCGCAGAACCCGGTAGCTGCGCACGCCGTTCTCCCGGTTCTCCATCTGCGCCACCAGGTTATCGATTTTACTCTTGTTGCCGGGGTGCGCATTAAATTCATCCACCTTCAGCGGCAGGTCATGAATATGTGTCACAAAGATTCCGCAGCAGCCGATCACCCCGATGCCGGTCAGTACCTCCGAGGCGATATATCCTGCCTCAAGCCCGCTGGTGCTGGAAAAAGACTCGTCCATCAGAAGCATGTCTGTCTCTGTCAGCTTTTTCATGATCGCTCCCAGACGCGCACACTCGCTCTCCAGTCTCCCTTTACCGTAATTATTCTCATCAGACGCAGGAAAATGCGTATAAATGCCGGACACTGGGCTCATATAAGCCGACTCCGCCGGGACAAAAAGCCCAAGCTGAAACAACGCCTGCGTCATCCCCACCGAATAGGCAAAGATGGATTTTACTCCATTGTTCGGCCCGGTCACCAGATAAAACCGCCCCCTCTCATCCAGCGTAAAGGAATTAGAAACAACCGTCTTTTCCACCTCCCGCAAGGCCAGAATAGGATTGTATACCTGCTTTAAGTCACACCGTTTTTCCTCCATGGACGCAATCCGCGGCCGGCACATAGGAAACCCCAGTTCCCGCATTTTCAGTATAAACTCCGCCCCGGCCGTGAGAAAACGGATATCATCCAGCAGAGAAACAAAAGGCGCTGTGCTGACTTTATAATAATTCTGGATTAGCGGCTCAAAATCCCGAAGCGACTTTGCAAAAATGGTGCGGAGAGAAGTCGAAATCCCGTGATTAAGGGCTTTCAGTTCTTCCCCGTGAAGCCCCCGCGCAAGCGGATAGAGCGTGGAAATCAGCACTTTTCCATCGGGCGATTTTTTCTTTAACAGGCGGTTCATCACCGTGCCCGGCCGGAATTCCTCCTGGTTGACAGATAAAATACCTGCCTCCTTCGGCTGAAGGTTCTCATCCAGATTCACACCGATCGTGACACTCTTTAAGTATCCGAAATCCATCTCCGTACCGGCCAGTTCGCGGGAAAGACTCTGATATTCCTCTCCCTCCGCGATTTCCCGCACCTGTTCCCGGAAACTCTTCATCCCTTCCGAGCGAAGCTCCGCATCGGAGAGCGCCCCGGAAAACAATTCCACAATATCCCGGTACATCTCCAGATAACGCACAGAACTTAACGCGCTGTCCACGGAAAAATCGCTGTCCATCACCTTGCTTAATGTATTAATGTTGGAAATGGTCGTGACGGAATCCACAAACGCCTGATACAGCGGCGGATTTTCCACCAGATCCTCCACCACGGAGAGGCGGTAATCCAGCACCGCCGGATCCATGGAAAAATAATTTTCCAGATGCAGATCAGAAAACCCCCGGTAACTCTCCTGTTTGATCACTACCATATCATCAATCTGCAGAGAATGGACAAAGGAATAATCTTTCATCCGCCGCTCTGCTGACGTATCACAGTCCGGCGGGTAGATAAGTCGGAAATTTTTCTTCATAGCGCCCTCTCCTTCATTTTTACACGGCTTTTCCTCATTATATAGCAGGAAATGATGGAAAGCAAATTTTTTACAGAAGGGTAACTTGCGAAACCACCCCCGCTATGTTAAGATAATTCTGAGTCATTTAAAAATTCATAAAGGGGGCTATTATCATGTATCAGGACGAGTATAAGCGCTGGCTCGCAGCAGATCTGGAGGATTCAGACCTGAAGCCGGAGCTGACAAGAATCGAGAGCAATGACAATGAAATAAAGGAACGCTTCGCCGTAGCCTTAAAGTTCGGCACCGCGGGGCTGCGCGGCGTGCTGGGAGCCGGCACGAACCGCATGAATATCTACGTGGTCCGTCAGGCGACCCAGGGACTGGCGAACTGGGTGAAAATGCAGGGCGGCACACAGACTGTAGCGATCAGCTATGACAGCCGTTTGAAGAGCGATATTTTCGCAAAGACCGCAGCCGGCGTGCTGGCTGCAAACGGAGTTCAGGTGCGCATCTATGATTCCCTGATGCCGGTACCGGCACTGTCCTTTGCCACCCGCTATTATCAGTGCAACGCGGGTATCATGGTCACCGCATCCCACAACCCGGCTCAATACAACGGCTACAAAGCCTACGGACCGGACGGATGCCAGATGACCGATGATGCGGCCGCTATCGTATACGATGAAATCCAGAAAACAGATGTGCTGACCGGCGCTTCCTATATTTCCTTTGCAGAGGGAGTAGAAAAAGGTCTGATCCGTTTCGTCGGAGACGACTGCAAGGATGCTTTTTACAAGGCAATTGAAGACCGTCAGGTACGTCCCGGTCTCTGCAGGACCGCCGGGTTGAAGCTGGTGTACAGCCCGCTGAACGGTTCCGGCCTTGTCCCGGTGACCAAAGTGTTAAATGACATCGGAATCACTGACATCACCATCGTTCCGGAGCAGGAGTACCCCAATGGCTACTTTACCACCTGCAGCTACCCGAACCCGGAAATTTTCGCCGCACTTGAGCTCGGCTTAAAGCTTGCGGAGGAATCCGGCGCAGACCTAATGCTCGCCACCGACCCGGACGCAGACCGTGTAGGTATCGCCATGAAGTGTCCCGACGGCTCCTATGAGCTTGTCAGCGGCAATGAGGTGGGCGTCCTTCTTCTCGACTATATCTGCGCAGGGCGGATTGAAAAAGGCACCATGCCCGCCAACCCGGTGGCCGTCAAGTCCATCGTCTCCACCCCTCTGGCGGACGCCGTTGCGGCGCACTACGGCGTAGAGCTTCGCAGCGTGCTGACCGGCTTTAAGTGGATCGGCGATCAGATTGCAGGCCTTGAGGCAAAGGGAGAAGTCGACCGCTTTATCTTCGGCTTCGAGGAGAGCTACGGCTATCTGGCCGGACCCTATGTCCGCGACAAGGATGCCGTGATCGCTTCGATGCTGATCTGCGAGATGGCCGCCTACTACCGCAGCACCGGCAGCTCCATCAAACAGCGTCTCGAAGAGATTTACGCACAGTACGGCCGCTACCTGAACAAAGTGGACAGCTATGAATTCCCCGGTCTGACCGGCATGGACAAGATGAACAGCATCATGCAGGGGCTTCGCGACAATCCGCCGACAGAATTCGCGGGGGATAAGATTGTAAAGATTACGGATTACAAGAAGCCGGAAGAGACCGGCCTCCCCGCCTCCAATGTGCTGATTTATGCTCTGGAGAGCGGCGCATCCGTGGTGATCCGTCCCTCCGGCACCGAACCGAAGATCAAGACCTACTTCACCACACTGGGCAAAGACCTCGCGGAAGCACAGGCACAGAAAAATACTCTGACAGAGGCGATCAAACCGCTGCTGGCCTAACTGCAGCATAGGAATTACAATCGAGCAGGAGGCGACTTTTGCCTCATACTCGCCGCGCGGGGTGCGGACAGCACAGCTGTCATATCCCTTATGCACCCCTGCGCATATAAAAAAACAGCCAATCCGGGGCAGGTATATTTATATCCCGGGCTGGCTGCTTTTCTTTTAAAAGCTGCGAAAATACCGCTCCCTTTTTCATAATCGCGCCCGCTTCAATACTGCCAGAAAATTCTTCCTCGCCTCATTCTGGCGCAGCTCTTTTTTCAGCTTCTCACAGTCTTTCCCGGAATCCAGCACCTTATTGGAGTAATAATAGCGATTGGCAATCTTCCAGAATTTCTCCGGGTAGCTCATGCGTCCGTAGAGTTCCACCCAGTCGGCATCGTTTAATGCATGTACCCGGCTGTACTCGCGCAGCATTTCCAGCCCCAGCGTCTCACTCCATTCATGCTTTTCCAGACACTTCCGCAGAAAATTGCTCAAATCCGACACCTGTGCGTCATAGCCGGCGTGCTCCATGTGAATCAGCGTCATCCCGCCGGACTCAATGACAACATTGTGCTGATTGAAATCTCCGTGGCAGACACCCATCGTGTGATCCGCAAAGACGCCCTCCTGCTCTTCCAGAAAGCGCAGAACATTCTCCGACTGACAGATATACTCCGGGAAGCACCGCAGATACAGAAGTTCAAAATCACTCTTGTTTTTGCGGGAAGCAATGTATTTCTTTATTTTTCTGAGTTCCCGGTCCCTGCGGCAATATTTTTCATAAGCGGTCTCCGGCGAACTTTCAAACCTCAACCGCTGCTCTGCATCCCGACCAGACTGCGTTTCTCTTTGCTCTGCCGCATCCAGTTCCCGGTCCTCACGTCCGCCTTCATCACAAAAACCACCATGCAGAATTTCCCCCTCACAGGCCGCATGAAAGCCCGCCAGAAAGGAAACCGCCATCACCATATCCATCCTGCTTCTGACATCACATTCCCGCCCTTTAACCCAGCGGTGAAAGGTGTATTTTGTGCCGTCCACACCATCCGTGATCAGCGCGTCCTCCTTATTTTTCAGCATATAATCACAGGAAATACGATGCGCCGTCAAAAAAGCGCCCAACTGGTACAGGTACGCCGCCTTTTTCTCCTGCCCATGAAATTCTTTCAGTGCGAACAGGCCGGTGTCGGTCTCGCAGATCAGAATACCCCTTCCCTTGTAAAACTTCTCTGTCGTCGCCTGCTGTTTTTCCAGAACCTGCTCCACCTTAAAATACACAAAAACACCCCTTCACATAAGAGTTCGCGCTTACATGCGTCTTTTTCATCTTATGAAAAGGGGTGAAGAAGTATGCTTACAGGCAAATACTTTTACCGCATAATGACATACATGATTCATCTTACATTTTTGTTGTCTTTGATCTGGCTGTTCCTGAATTTAGCTTATTAAGCATTTTTCCTTTACAGAAAAATCCTTACACATCCCCACCATACAGGTTCTCACGGTATCTGTCCAGCAAGATTTCTTTCCGGTTCAGTTCCGGTTCATCCAGAACCTCCTGCAGCATGAGGTTTAAGACCCTGCCGATCTCCGGCCCGGGCTTCAGCCCCGCCTCAATCAGATCAGAACCGGTCACCGCAAGGTCTTTTAAGGAGAGACATTCCTTTTTCTCCTGAATCATACGGTAAATCCGTTCATACTCATCCAGATATTCGAGTTTTTCCTTTTTGAAATAGTCGCTCTGCGCCAGAATATCCGCACGCTTAACGGCAAACAGATCCGGATACTGGGCTTCCCCGTTGCGATAGATCGCGCGCCGCACATTCCGCCCGGTCAGCGGCAAAGGGCGGTCGTCGTGCGCCCGTACCAGAGCCTTGACCCGTGTGATCGTGTCGTTATCAAACTTCAGACGGCGAAGAATCCGTCCGGTCATCTCCGCGCCCAGTTTCGGATGTCCGTGAAAATGATCGATGCCATCCTCATCCTGCGTGATGCAATCCGGCTTCGCTACATCATGAAACAGCATGGTCAGCCGGAGCACCTTCTCCTGCGGCACTTCCGACAGAGACCGGATCGTGTGCTCCCCGACGGAACCACAGTGATGCGGGTTGTGCTGGGGCGTTTTCATCATCCGGGAAAATTCCGGCAGAATCACATCCGCCATACCGGTCTCATAGACCGCGCGCATCTTCTCCGGGTGTGGGGATGTCAGAAGCTTGACCAGCTCCATCTGAATCCGCTCCGCACTGATTTTAGAAAGGTTACCGGCCAGGGATAAAATTGCCGCCCGGGTATCCGGATCCAGTTCAAACCCCAGCTGCGCGGCGAAACGCACCGCCCGCAGCATACGCAGAGCGTCTTCCCTGAAGCGGTCCTCCGCCTTTCCGACACAGCGGATCACCCCCTGCTCAAGATCACCCAGGCCGTCAAAAGCATCGACAAATCCTGTTTCCTCATTATAAGCCATGGCGTTAATGGTAAAATCCCTGCGTTTTAAATCCTCCAGAAGGTCAGAAGTAAATGCAACAGATTTCGGATGCCGCGCATCCTCATACTCCCCGTCAATCCGGTAGGTTGTCACCTCAAACCCCTCATGATCGAGCATCACCGTCACTGTGCCGTGCTGAATGCCGGTATCTATCGTATAACAGCGGGAAAAATCCTGCATAGTTTCCGCTTCGGATGAAGATATCACACGGGAGCCCCCGCCTCCCGCACGCCGGAAAATCTCTTTCACCTGCTCCGGCTTCGCGGAGGTCGTGATATCCCAGTCCTGAGGCTCACGCCCCAGCACAACATCCCGGACACAGCCGCCCACCGCGTAGGCGTCATAACCGGTGCGCTGCAATTCTTTTATAATAAATGATACCTTTTCCGGTAAATTGATTCTCATCTTTTAATAAGCCCGTCCCCAGTAAACCAGCTTCTTCGCCGGCTTCCCGCAGCACACACAGGTCTCAGCAATCTGCTCCTGGTCGTCAAACGGCATACACCGGGAAGTCGCGCCGGTCTCTTCCTTAATCTTGTCCTCGCAGGCCTGATCGCCGCACCACATACCGCGGATATAGCCCGGCTTGGAATTCACAATCCCGCAGAACTCCTCATAGTCATGAGCATCATAGATATGAGAATCGCGGTGCGCTTTTGCCCGCTCAAACATATCCTTCTGAATCTGATCCAGCAGCTGCGGAATCACGGTCTCCACTTCATCCAGGGAAACCACAATTTTTTCTCTGGTATCACGGCGAACTGCCACACAATGATTCTCCGCGATATCCCGCGGTCCCAGCTCAATACGGAGCGGGATGCCGCGCATCTCCTGCTCGGAATACTTCCATCCCGGGCTCTTATCCGAGTCATCCAGCTTCGCCCTGCAGACCTTACCCAGACGCTCTGTCAGCGCCGCACAGGAATCCATCACTCCTTCTTTGCGCTGCTGCACCGGAATAACCATCACCTGAGTCGGAGCCACCGCAGGCGGAAGCACCAGTCCGGAATCATCCCCGTGCACCATGATGATCGCGCCGATCAGACGGGTCGTCATCCCCCAGGAAGTCTGGTGTACATACTTTAACTGGTTATCCTTATCTGTATACTGAATGCCAAACGCCTTCGCAAATCCGTCGCCGAAATTATGGCTGGTACCGGACTGGAGCGCCTTGCCGTCGTGCATCAGAGCCTCAATCGTGTAGGTGGCCTCCGCACCGGCAAACTTTTCCTTCTCCGTCTTCTGCCCGCGAATCACCGGAATCGCCAGGAAATCTTCCACAAAATCCGCATAGAGATTCAGCATCCGGATGGTTCTCTCCTTTGCCTCCTCTGCCGTCGCATGGGCGGTATGTCCCTCCTGCCACAGGAATTCTCTCGACCGGAGGAAAGGACGCGTCTCCTTCTCCCAGCGGACCACGGAACACCACTGATTGTATAACTTCGGCAGATCACGGTAGGACTCAATGTCATTTTTATAAAAATCACAGAACAGCGTCTCCGAGGTCGGCCGCACACAGAGCCGTTCCTGCAGCTCATTCATGCCGCCGTGCGTGACCCAGGCCACCTCCGGCGCGAATCCCTCCACATGATCCTTCTCCACTTCCAGAAGGCTCTCCGGAATAAACATCGGCATGTAGACATTCTCCACGCCGGTCTCCTTAAATCTCCGGTCCAGCTCATGCTGGATATTCTCCCAGATCGCGTAACCCGCCGGCTTGAAGATCATGCAGCCGCGGATGCTGGAATAATCCATCAGTTCCGCTTTTTTCACGACATCTGTATACCACTGGGCAAAATCCACATCCATGGACGTGATCGCCTCGACCAATTTCTTTTCCTTTGCCATAACGTCTTGTCTCCTTGTACTAAACTAAGATTTCCACTGTTTTCTGATTGTACCAAGCCGCTAACGCGGCGGCTACCTAAACTTTCATGATTCCGTTACTT
>JAJQCB010000241.1 GCA_021203005.1 Clostridiales bacterium
TGGAAGCAAGGGGGCTCGAACCCCTGACCTTTCGCGTGTGAGGCGAACGCTCATCCCGGCTGAGCTATGCTTCCGTATACAAATCCAGGAATTATAATGGAGCATATGGGATTCGAACCCACGGCCTCCACAATGCGAATGTGGCGCGCTCCCAACTGCGCTAATGCCCCGTAAGCACTACTATATCACAGATTGGGAGAAAATCAAACATTTTTTTTGTTTTTTTGAAAATTCTTTTCTTTACTTCAGCAATTTTTTCCCTTTCTCTTTTGGGAAAGTTTTATCGGAGATATTATTTTTGGTAAACCCAGGTGCGTGGGATTGGTCTGTTTTCTGCGGTGCCCTTGCTATTGGTGCTGTGTTTTCTTATCTTTCACATAGTATACTAAACCGATGATACCGTATATCGCCAGGATTAAGGCCAGCACAGTTGCGCTGAAAACGGCCAGATAAGCGGTATATCCGTATGCCGCATAGATTGTCTCAAAGGGAGAACCTGTTGACGGACAGTTTAAAAACATGAAATTTGTCCCCTGCCAGACGTTGAGCCTGTAGATTACAGGCACAGCGACAGCAAAAAACAGCAGGGGCATATAGATGCGGCGGATTCCCGGACGGTACTTTCCCGACAGGAGTGTGATGAAGCTAAAGAGAATCAGGATGCCGTGGGAGACGAAACCGTGGATATTCATGTAATTGAGTGTGGGATAGCGAAGCCAGTCCGGGCAGAGCAGCCCTGCGGTTGCGGCAGGCAGTATGACGACGCAAACCAGTTCCCCGAAAAAGGCTTTCGGGTAAAAGGCAAAGATTGCTTCTATAAAGATAGCGAGGCTGCAAAGATGCAGTGGGAGTGTCTGAAAGCTAAAATGTCCGGTGGCGGCCAGGACAATCTCCCGGTATGCTTCCAGGGCGAGGAGAAGGATTGCCAGGATTTTTAAAAAGCGGTTTTGCAGGACAGGGTTCTGTTTTCGGAGGCAGATGAGACAAAGGATAATTGCAGCTGCGATACCGAACAGCCACGCCAGATGTACGCTGCCGAATAATGTATATCCGCCGTCTGCCGGCAATTCATCCCAGTACGTAAAATAGTGGTCAAACATGTCCTCACCTCCGCGTTTTTTTTAAGTATAACCCATTCCGGGGAAATGATACAGAGAATCTTTGATGACATGACAACAGCCGGGATTTATAATCCCGGCTGTTGCTGATGGAGCATACGGGATTCGAACCCGTGGCCTGTGTCCGGGAACCCGCATAAAACCTAACTTTTTTAAGGGACGAAAGTCAAGAGGTAGTCAAAAAGGTAGTCAAAGTAGTCAAAAGTGTATTTGATTATGAAGAAAAATACGATATGAGGAAGGAGGATATTTCTGTATATGTGACTATGGGAGAACATAAATTATCTTTCTAAAAAAACAGAATAGTGAATTAAAAATGAAACAGAAGGAAGTATATCAGTACATATCATAAAGAAAAGGTCGGATTAGTAAAAATCTGGCCTTTTCTTTATGCTTTTCTCAATGCTCGTAAAGATGTTTATTTCATGGCTTGTCTGAGGTTCGCTGGGGCGATAGCAGGGTACCAGATAGTCGCCCCATAATCGATACAATACGTCTCCGGTTTTCCCATCGTCTTTGCAAAAATCATCTTCAAGTTCAGTCCGGCTCAGATTTTTGAACTGGTTCGGGTTTTGTACGTGGGGGATTATTATTTCCAGGGTCATCGTTTCTTTGTGAAATTCCATAATCCGTGTGAAATAATCTACTCCCCTAAGTCGGCAGTATACCCTCTGGACACATCCTCCGAAGAATGGTGTCCCTGGCGGCAACTGGATATAAATTTTGTCTTTATCCGCCGAGAAGGAATAAGTTAACCTAATACCGGCAAATGCTTTTTTAGACACTATACTTTGACCCCCACTTTTTCCTATATGTTCAGAACGTGAGGAATCCCTCTCATGAGGCAATTCCACGGCAAGGGGTAAGTTACCGATACACTGGCGGCGATAGCGGGGTACTACATAGTCTCCCAATAATCCATACAACACGTCTTCGCTTTTTTCGATATCCTCACAAAATGTGTCGTCAAAATCATCTGCAGGTTCCGCCCGGTACAGATATTTGAACTGGTCCGGATCCTGTATGTGGGGGATTATTATTTCCAGGGTCATTGTTTTTTCGCAGAAATCTATAATCCGTGTGAAATAATCTACGCCCATGAGTCGGCAGAATACCCTGCTGAAACCCTCCCCGAAGAATGCTGTCTCTGGCGGCAGCTGGATAGAGATTTTATCCGTATCCGCCGCGAGGGAATAAGTTGCCCTCATGCCAGTATCTGCTTTGTTGCACATTGTGATATGCCTCCTTGTTTTTCCTTATATTCACAGAATGGAAGAATGCTGCCGATTTTCGTAAAATGGCTCTTTACATCTGTTTTTCTGTAGTAGGAGAAGATATTGTTTCCTCTTTTATGAAAATGAACTGGATTCTTCCATACTATAGATGAAGAGTATTTTAAATCAAGTAGTCCATAAGGTGTATCTCAGTACACGGCAACCCCGAGGACGCCGAAGTAATCGATGTGAATGGCAAAGCAGGGGTGCATGCAAGGGGATGAATAGGCTTTCTGAAAATTCCCTGAGCAACTGAAATGACAGACGAAACCTGAGTCTGACGCCAGACAGGACAAAGCTGGCAAGCGGACCTTAAAAACTGAATATGCATAGCAGGCAAACAGTTTCTGTGGCTCCGCTCGTAACCTGGAAAAACGGGGAAAGGAATCCCGTTTTCATATCACCAACCGCGCGGAGGCGCAGAAAGGAGGCCAATTATGGTCGGAATGGAGGAAAGAGCCGAACGGCTCAACAGTTTATTGGAAAGCAGGGATGCAGAATTTCACGTATCTCTGCAGAGGATTTGGAAAGAGAACAGGATTCAGGAAGCATATGTTCTCGGAGGCGGTACACATAATTGCTACCCTGTGTTTTATTATGACAGAAGCTGGTATGACAAGTCAGATGAAGCGGTGGCAGATTTTCTTATGAAAAATGCCTCCCTTTCCTGCAACATCGCTACGGGAGAATTATTAAAGGCAGATTATCTGAAAAAACATATCTTGCCGCGTGTTGTCAACGGAAGTAACCTGGAGGATTTGAAAAAGTGCGGGATTGCATGCCGCCCTTATTTGGATCTGGCAGTATTGTATTACCTGCCGGTGGAAGAACTTGCAGATCCAGAAAAAGGAAAGGCATCCATACAGGTGAGTGAGCGCATTTTATCCGGTGCCGGAATGGATGAAGAGGAGGCATATAACTATGCCATGAGAAATTTTGCAGAAGTGGTTGATGCCATGCCTATAGAGCAGATACTGGCAGGGTTTACAAACGATTATGCAAAAATGCAGAGCGAATGCATTCCTCCATGTAGCATGTGGGTTGTCTCAAATAAGGAGCTTTGCTTCGGGGCTGCGGCCCTGTTGTTTGGAGAAACCTTGTTTCGGACATTTGAAGAGAAATTCAGGGAACAGTTTGGCAAGGAGAAACGGGCATTGGTTCTGCCCTCAAGCCAGCATGAAATACTTATTGTGCCCTGCCTGGACGAAGATCCACTTGAGGACTACCTGGAGATGGTGAAAGAGGTCAATGATTTTTGTGTCAGCGAATCAGAGTTTTTAAGCGATAATATTTATTACTTTGATCACAAGCAGAAAATGGTGCGGGCGTTTGTTTAAAATCAGAAGAACGCCATATCAGTAATATGTATACAGAAAACTATATGTCAAAAGAAATGGAGGACAAAGGACAATGAAAAATACTGAGATAATAGCGGCAGAGGCCGTTGCCCATGGGCTGTATAGTCAGAAGCAAGCAGATAGAATCTTAAAAAACGGCGGGCAGCTGGAAATTTTTACCGTTCGTGTTTGGCGAAAAAAAGGATACCGGATCCGGAAGGGTGAGCATGCCAGGATCATTACAGACCTGTGGGAAGTGGTAAAACAAAGCCCTCCTGTTGATGTAAAAGAAGGGGAAATACCATCTGAAAACAGGACAACTAAATTTGTGCTTAAAAAATCCTACCTGTTTACGGCAGACCAGGTTGTACCGATCGAAGAGGAGGTTGAACATGGAAATTATACAGTACCGCATGGAACAGGACAGGCAGTATAAAAATAAGCTGCTGGAAGAACAACGTTATGAATATCCAGACAACAGGCTGCTGTCTCCGGAGAGCATAGATGCATTCGCGAGAAATGCAATGCACCTGGACAGGCAGCCCGAGGAAAAGGTAGTAGTAATTGCATTTGCCGCCAGTATGGCACCGGTAGGGATATTTGAAGTCTCGCACGGCACGATCCGTTCGGCGCTTGTCTCCCCGGCGGTGATTTTCAGAAGATTGTTGTTAATTAATGCGGCCTGCTATGCCGTAATCCATTGCCACCCGAGCGGTGATGTGGATGTAAGTGAGGAGGACTGGCAGATTACGGAGCAGTTAAAGGCTGCTTCGGAAATCATGGACCTCCCGATCATCGACCATATCATAGTGGGTGATGATTATTACAGTTTTAAAGAAAGCAGCGGAATCTTGTAGCCGCAGTATATTGGTTTATCCGTTTACCGCCGCCCCTGGGATGCCGGGGCGCAGTGAACGGGTAAACCGATATGTATTGAAATTATGTAACTATATTGATTATGCAGCGTCACACATAAGACGGTAAAAAGTGTAGGGCGAGAGCCCACTCAGTCACACATAAGACTTAAAAAAGTGTGGGTTAGATATATGCCGGCCTGGCATATATCTAGCGACTTTGTTTTAACATTTTTGCTTTGTAATAATTCGAAAAATAGAGGTGTTTTTTTGGGACGTAAAAATAAGACGTATCAGAAAGATCTGCATCAACAGGCTTATGAAAAATTAACTGGAATGCAGGCATTTGGGGAAAGTAAAAAGAAAGCTGTCGAGACTGGAACCGATAGGGACAAGATATTTTCATTTTCCACTTATCAAACATACTGGAAGCATATCAAATATTTCCTTGGATGGGTCAAATCTGCACATCCCGAGGCTACCACGTTAAAGAGTGCCAGGAAATATGTCGGGGAATGGTTGCAGTGCCGAGTGGAACAGGGACTTTCCGCCTGGACTATCCACACTGAGGCAAAAGCACTTGGTAAGCTGTACGGTATCCAACCGGACGATTTGGATTATTACAAAGCACCTCCGCGCAGACGGGCCGATATCAAACGGAGCCGGGTCACCGTCGTCCGTGACCGCCATTTTTCAATCACCAACAACGATGAACTTATCCGATTCTGTAAGGGCACGGGCGCGAGGAGAAACGTGTTGGAAAAATTGGAGGGGAGAGATTTGTGGACGCGTGAGAAAATGGAGGATGCCGTGAAAAGATTGGAATCGAAAGCGACACTCACCGCCTGTGAAAAAGCGCACCTTGTCTGTTTGACAGATGCGTTGTCTGCTTTTCCTGATCAGGATTATTTTGTCCATCACCGTAAAGATAAAAACGGACGTTACCGTTTTGCCCCGGTAATCGGTCCGGACAAAGAACAGATTATACAGCGGTTTAGGAATACACCGGAAGGGAAAAAGGTCTGGGAACATGTACATGCTAATGCAGATATACACTCGTACAGATCAGATTACGCTGTCAGAATCTATCGGCAAACAGCCCGTCCGATTGAGGAAATCAAATATAACAAAATCAATAGAGGGACAAATCGCGCTTTCCAAGGGGATGTGTATGTATGTCGCAAAGATGAGTCTGGAAAAAAACTAGATCGTAGAGCGATGGAGCTCTGTAGTAAGGCTTTGGGGCACAACCGGGTTAGCGTTGTCGCGATCAATTACTTGCGCGGGTTATAAATGGAGGGATTAGAGTATTATGGTACAGAATGAATTTGCAGATGATTTGTTGGACGCGTTGCCGGATCGGTCAGAATTTGCAACGAGGGAAGAGTACTTGGCGTATCTTTGTGCGACAGTCCGTAAATCAAAAGAAGAAGTCAGACGCGCAAAGCATCTGAACGATAATCTTATTCGGATTACGCGTGAAAGGGCGAATCAACAAAGGAATCTCCACCCAAAGAAAGAGCATGATGGTTATATTGTACTCTATAGCCAGCAGTGGCAGGATCGGGATGGAAACGGACAAATGGTCAAGGTCTGGAAATCATTGCTGCAGACCCCGTATGATGCTGGTATATCCTATACATCTCTTTTGGATACGATCAGAAAAGACTTATATCCTGTGATGGCCGATCTTGGAATCCATCAAAAACATGATGAAGAACATAATGGGGCGTATCCGGTATTTGATGGTGATACTCCTCAGAATATCCTTTACAGATGGTCTTATCGCGCAAATTTCCGCGCCGGATTGTGGGAAATGGAGATATACACTACGGACAGCCTTTCAGTGTCCGCAGACAGGCAGCCGGCACGGAATCAACAAGGTAATTTGAGGAAAGACGAGGGAAAGTAAGATGGAAGGATTCATCAATAATAATCACGTAACATTAGATGGACGGTTAAAAACGGATTTTATCTACGATAGCGATGACATGTACGGTCGAAAAATATATAAAGCAGACCTTGAAATCCCCAGATACAGCTATTATCCCGATATTGTGACGGTCTTGGCATCTGATCAGCTTGTGGATGTTAAAAGTACTTTTGCCGGTAGCAAAATAAGGATTGCCGGGATGTTGCAATCCGATGCCAGGGAGGATAAGCGGGGTTTTGTATTTAGTGTTTATGCCTGCGATTTTGCGCTTGCAGATAAAACAGAGGAGCGCGTCAACATTGTTTCACTGGAGGCATATGTATGCCGAAAGCCGTTTGCAAGACTGACGTCCCATCAAAAAGCAGTAACGACAATCCTTGTGGCAGTCATGCAGGAAAACGGGAAAGAGATGTATATCCCCTGCACCATAGGTTCTAAGTATGCATTGCATGCAGTGGCAATGGAGGTTGGAACACAGTTGGAAATTACGGGATCAATCAGAAGCAGACGATATGTGATAAAAGATGGGTCTGATACAAGTGTAACATATACGCATATGGTACGAGTGAAAGAGTATCGTGTGATAGAGTCTGATGCAGAGATTTTATCGAATCGTACACGTATATAGATACAATTAATAATAATCTATTAATATTAATTTGCTGGTGTAAATAAGCAAATATTTTGAATTTGCCAATTTAGGCAGAAAGGGGTAATAATATGTCAAATTTCGCAATTGCAGCATCCCAGGAAACCATTGAATTTGCTAATAAAATTATGGAGATATACGCCCAGAACGGAGATAAGAAAGAAGACACCCTCCTTCGGATTTTAAATTTAGCAGAGGAGGAATCCATAAAAGGGACTCATCCGGAGCTTCACGGTATGCTAAAGGCCATAGATACAACAATCACTACCCTGATTAAACAAATCAATGGTATTGTTGCCGGGCAAGATAACCAATTACAGGATTTAAGGGTAAAATTGGAAAAGGCAATTGAAGAAAAAAGGATTGCTAACGAGACAGCTAAAAATCAGACCGACGAAGCTCAAGTAAGAAAAGGAGAAGCCGATGCGTATATAAAGCAGGCGCAGGAGGAAATAGAAATAATTAAAGCACAGGCAAAGGCCGAGATCGATTCCGCAAAAAGAGACGCAGGTATGGAAATCGAAAAAGCCAACACAGAACGAGATCAGGCACTTCGGGAACGTGACGATGCTCGTACCATCTCTGCAGAAAAAACAGCAAATAACGACCTTCTGATGCGCCAAATGAACGCTATGGAAGCTGACGTGCAAGCATACAAAGATCTCCAAAATAAATATGACCAGCTTTCCGAGAATCTCTCGTCGCTTCGTTCCCAGTTTGCTGACAAAGAGAGAGAACTGGTTACGCAGAAAAAAGATGAAGAGGCATCCCAAAAAGCTCTGGAAGCCGATTTTAACCACCGCATAGAAACGGTTAAAGCACAGGAAGAACTTGCTATAGAAAAAGCAGTAATTGCCAGGGAACGTGAAATCAGCATGGAGTACCAGAAGCAGATTCGTCAATCAGACAAAGAGAATGCTCTTCTTTCCGCCCAGATTTCACAGCTTCGGGCACGCATTGTTCAGCTAGAAGATAACACAAAAATAAGTAAAAGATGAGTGCGAAGCATGCAAAAGCCCGGGAATAAATCCCGGGCTTAAGTGCTATATTACTATTTTTAATTGTCTTGTTTATAGATTAATCACAGGAAAAGAAATTCACCTGGTACGATACTTCTTCATCCAGTCCTGTTATTGTAACGGCGAACTGGTCACCGTCAGAATAGGTAATGTCGTCAGGACGGAAAATAATACAGCTAAAATACCCGTAATAACCATTATTTACATAAAAATCACCATCTGCAGAATCCTCAGAAAATGTCCAAGTTTTTCCATCACTGATTCTGGTCAGTGTTACTTCTGTCACGCTGCTGTCTATATCATCCCCAATACTGAGACTCCAAGGGTCAGTGGAGGAAAAATATTCCACAGGCATGTTCTGTGCAGGCCATGTTACACCATAATATTCAGCATCCGTATTTGATTCGTCAAATGCATACATTGCGGAATAATATTTATAACCACTTGATGTCTGCACAAAGCCAAATCCGGTTTCTCCCATTGCCGGGTTTAAAATCCAGCGACGGTGTCCAACGGTGGCAATATTACTGCTGCTGGAATCACTCACTTGACCTAATAACATACTCGCAAGAGTATTTCTTCCTGCACTTATATTACTGCTGGAATCACCCGTATAACATATTTCATAAGTTTCATCATCCATTACAGAAGGTTGTTCCGGATGATGGTTAAGGGTTCCATAATA
>JAJQCB010000277.1 GCA_021203005.1 Clostridiales bacterium
GGACAGTACGGTCATGTCAAGATGACATTTGAGCCTTCCGGCGATCTGGAGTCACCGTATGTGTTTGAGCAGATTGTCGTCGGCGGCGCGGTGCCGAAGAACTACTTCCCCGCTGTGGAGAAGGGTGTTCAGGACGCCGTGGAGAAGGGACCTCTGGTCGGATATCCGGTGGTCGGCGTCAAAGCTACGCTCTACGATGGATCTTATCATCCGGTGGACTCTTCCGAGATGGCGTTCAAGACCGCTTCCATCCAGGCGTTCAAGAAAGGATTTATGGAGGCATCTCCGGTGCTCTTAGAGCCGATCTCATCCCTGAAGGTTCTGGTTCCGGATGCCTACACCGGCGATATCATGGGCGATCTGAACAAGCGCCGCGGCCGTGTGCTCGGCATGAACCCGGTGGAGGGAGGCAAGCAGGAAATTGTCGCCGATATCCCGACTGCGTCCCTGTTTGGATATAATACGGACCTTCGCTCCATGACCGGCGGCAGCGGTACATATTCTTATGAGTTCGCGCGCTATGAACAGGCGCCCAGCGATATCCAGGAGAAGGAGATCGCGGCGAGAGCGGAAGAGCAGTAAGGCAAAACAGAAAATTTTAGAAAAAAGAGGAGCCATGGACAAAAGTTTATGGCTTCTCTTTTTTAGAAATATTTAATCCTTTGTTTACCGAAATGCCACGGATCTCTGGTATAGTTATTATGAACGACAAAAATCATTTGTCATTCGATACAAAGAACATACAATATGAGTTGCACAGGAGTGATTTAGTTTGAGCCAGATTTATGAAGATATTATAGATGATGCTGCGGCCAATGAAGAGGCGGTATCGGGAGCTTTTCTTCCGCAGGTGAATGACCGGGTAGACGACGCGGCACAGTTTGACCGGTTCATGTTTTTTTATGAGGCGGGAATCCGCCAGATGACGACCAAGCTGGAGATTCTGGACCGGGAGTTTCAGCACAGCAATGACCGAAATCCGATTGAGAATATCAAAAGCCGGTTGAAATCACCGGAGAGCATCCGCAGCAAGATGGAGAAAAGGGGGCTCCCCATGACCATCAGCAGCATGGTGAACAATATCTACGACATTGCCGGGATCCGTGTAATCTGCCCTTTTATCACGGACGTCTACCAGATTGCTCAGATGTTGATCACTCAGTCGGATGTGGAACTGATGCAGATGAAGGATTATATCAAGGATCCAAAAGAGAACGGGTACCGCAGTCTTCATCTGATTGTGAAAATCACGGTATTTTTTTCGGATACAACGCACCAGGTGCCGATTGAGATACAGCTTCGCACCATAGCGATGAATTTCTGGGCGAGCACGGAACATCAGCTCCGCTATAAAAAGGATAAGGAGTTTACGCCGGAGATGCACCAGCGCCTGAAGACCTGTGCAGAGCTGATGGCGGACGCGGATTATCAGATGCAAAAGCTGGCGGAGGAGATCCATTTCTGAAATTATCGCAATGATTCGGAGCCGGGCTTAAAATGCGATGCAGTTCCTCTTATTTTTTCCGCATCATGGACAGGATCATACTGGCTTTCTGTCTTTCTGCGGGAGACATGGATTCCATCAGATGTCCGATGATGAAATCGGTCTCGTCCCCGGAAAACTGAATGCCCTGACTTCTGGCTTTGCCGGAAAATGCCATGAGAAGCGACATCATATCTCGCGCGCTGCCGGATTTTTTCTGCCCCATAAAGTTTGTGAGAAACTGCAGCTTTTCCGGGGACAGATTCTGAAAAGCAGGGTTGTTTTGCAGGTCATTGGGTGTCATACAGACCCTCCCTCATCATAGATTCATAGGATGCGTACATCTCGAAGAAACCGGAGATGGTTTCGATTGTCTCCGCTTCTGCCGGAGTGCAGAATTCTTTCATCGCCTGCAGCATGTGCTGCGTGCGCTCCATCGGAGACTCGTTTTCACAGATATGCAGTTCAGCAGCCTGCAGCTCCGGCCCTGCGTTAAAAAGCTGCATGGTTTTCCGGAGCTCAGCTAATCGGATTAACATGGAAATAATGCGCTGCCGGGAACTGTCGAAATAGGGCACCATGGCCTTCAGCATCTGGAGATCCCGGCTCTGGATCAGTGTGTCCAGAATTGGTTGTTTTGTCTGTGTATCGTTCATATATTTCCTCCGCAATTTGCTTTTGACAACATTTTTTACACGGGCTGTAAAAATGTACGCTGATGTTTCTTTGGATCAATGGAAACAGAGCTGTTTCTACTGGTATCCTATGCGGAATCTGAGGAATCAGAACAAAATTAATTTTTTTCATCATATGATAAAAGTAAAAAAGGAATGCATGATGAGGCATATTGTATATGACGGAGACAGTTTTTATGAACTGGATGAGGATTGCCTGAGAAAGAAGGAGGAAGAGGAACGGCGGAAAGAAACCGCCTGGCAGAAAGAGAAAGCGGCGCGTGCCGGTAAAGCGGGGCGGCGTCAGGGGCGGCTGATTTAAATTATTTTTCGCATCGCTAGTGTGACGCAGCATTTTCGAGCCCGCTTCTGAATAATCGCAGGAATAGAAAAATCCCCGGCGCCGGGACGGACGCCGGGGATTTCCTAAGGAAGTAAAGGAAATCGGTAACGATTCAGGACTGTACTTCGCGCTTACGGTAATCAGAAACCGCAGCCGTTGTTATTGTTTCCGCAGCAGCACAGCAGCAGGATAATCCAGATTAGACTGTCGCAGCTGTCTCCGCTGCCGGAGAAGAGGGAAGTGCCATTGTTGTTTCCGCAGCAGCACAGCAGGAGAATGATCCAGATAATAGAAGAGCAGCACCCTCCGTTATCATTTCCGCAACCGCAGTTTGTAGCAGCCAAATCACTCATGTTGTCAGCCTCCATATTTTTATTTACAGTTCATACTATGAAGAGGGCCGGTCCATGTTTCCTCCTACTTGACAAAAAAAGAGTGATAAGAGTATGATGATACCCAGGGTCAAAAAGAAAAAGTCATTAGATTACAACGTATTCAATTGTGAGAAAGCGAGGCATACCCATGGAAAAAATTAAGATGAAAACACCGATTGTTGAGATGGACGGAGATGAGATGACACGAATCCTCTGGCAGTATATCAAGGACGAACTGCTGCTCCCGTTTATTGATCTGAATACAGAATACTATGATCTCGGTCTGGTACACCGCAATGAGACGGATGACCAGGTGACGATTGATTCCGCGAATGCGACGCAGAAATATGGGGTTGCCGTCAAGTGCGCCACAATCACGCCGAACGCCGCGCGCGTAAAAGAATATGATCTGAAAGAAATGTACAAAAGCCCCAACGGAACCATCCGGGCGATTCTGGACGGCACAGTGTTCCGCACCCCGATTAAGGTGAAGGGGATTGAACCCTGTGTGAAAAACTGGAAAAAGCCGATTACCATCGCCCGTCACGCTTACGGCGATGTGTATAAATCCAATGAAATGATCATTCCGGGACCGGGAAAAGTGGAACTGGTCTACACGGCTGAGGACGGGACCAGGAGCCGTGCCCTGGTTCATGATTTTAAGTCGGCCGGTGTGGTGCAGGGGCAGCACAACCTGAACCAGTCCATCGAGAGTTTTGCCAGAAGCTGCTTTAACTATGCGCTGGATACAAAGCAGGATCTCTGGTTTGCGACCAAGGACACGATTTCCAAAAAGTACGATCACACGTTTAAGGATATTTTTGAGGAAATTTTTAAAGCAGAGTATGAGGCAAAGTTTGAGGAGGCCGGGATTACTTATTTTTACACGCTGATTGACGACGCGGTGGCCCGCGTGATGAAAGCGGAGGGCGGTTTTATCTGGGCCTGCAAGAATTATGATGGCGATGTGATGAGCGATATGATTTCCTCCGCCTGCGGTTCTCTGGCCATGATGACATCAGTTCTGGTTTCACCCTCCGGCGTATACGAGTATGAGGCGGCGCACGGCACGGTGATGCGGCATTATTATAAGCATCTGGCAGGCGAGGAGACGTCCACGAATTCGGTAGCGACGATTTTTGCCTGGACCGGGGCGCTTCGGAAGCGCGGCGAGCTGGATCAGCTTCCGGAACTGATGCAATTTGCGGACAATCTGGAAAAAGCCTGCATTGACACGATCGAATCCGGAAAGATGACAAAGGATCTGGCGCTGATCACGGAGCTGCCCGACCCTGTCGTGTTAAACAGCCTGGACTTTATCAAGGCAGTCAGAGCAACATTAGAGGAACTGTACAAATAATGACGATCTGTTTTCGTTTCGTACAAATACGAGGCAGAAGACGGCTTCTGATATGCAATAGGTAACAGATTTATGATATTATCCTGTCAACATATAAGCAAATCCTTCGGCATCGACCCGGTGCTGAAGGATGTCTCTTTCCATGTGGAAGACAATGAAAAAGCGGCCGTCGTAGGCATAAACGGTGCGGGCAAAACCACTCTGTTAAAAATTATTATGCGTGAACTGGAGCCGGACGAGGGCGTGGTGACCGTGGCAAAGGAGAAAACCATCGGCTATCTGGCACAGCATCAGGAGATCGACGGAACCAGCACCATTTATGGGGAAGTTCTGGAAGCAAAGCGGGAGCTGATCGATATGGAGGCGCAGATCCGGGCGATGGAGGATGCGCTGGAGACGGTGGATGCCGCCGGGATGGAAGCCTATATGGACCGCTATCACAGGCTGCTCCATGATTTTGAGGCGAGAGACGGATATTCTTATGTCAGCGAGGTAACCGGCGTCTTAAAGGGCCTCGGTTTTTCGGAGCAGGAGTTTGACAAACCCTGCGGAGAGCTTTCGGGAGGGCAGAAGACGAGGGTATCTCTGGCACGGCTGCTGGTGACCCACCCGGATATTATTCTCCTGGATGAGCCGACCAACCATCTGGATATTGAGTCCATCCGCTGGCTGGAGACATTTTTGCTGAATTATAAGGGAGCGGTTGTGCTGGTTTCTCACGACCGCTATTTTCTGGATCGCGTGGTGACGAAGGTGGTGGAGATCAGCCTGCATCATTCCGCGGTCTATGCGGGCAATTATTCCGCCTACGCTGAGAAAGCGGCGAAAGTCCGGGAAGATCGCCTGCGCGCCTGGTACAATCAGCAGCGTGAGATCCGCCATCAGGAGGAAGTCATTGAAAAGCTGAAGTCCTTTAACCGGGAAAAATCCATTAAGCGCGCGGAGAGCCGGGAAAAACTTCTGGCAAAAGTGGATGTGCTGGAGAAGCCGGAGGAAGAAAAATCCCAGATGAAAATCTCCCTGGCGCCGTCTGTCATGAGCGGCAGCGATGTTCTGATGGTGGAAGGACTTTCCAAATCCTATGGGGAGAAAAACCTGTTTGAACGCATCTCCTTTGAGATCAAACGGGGAGAGCGCGTGGCGCTGATCGGACAGAACGGTACCGGAAAGACGACGATTTTAAAGATTCTGAATCAGATCGTGGACGCGGATGCCGGGGCGTTCCGGCTCGGCTCCAATGTGGAAATCGGATACTACGACCAGGAGCAGCAGGAGCTTCACATGGAAAAGACGCTGATCGAGGAGATTGCCGATGATTATCCGACCTTAAATCACACGAAGATCCGCAATGTGCTGGCAGCTTTCCTTTTCACGGAGGATGATGTCTTCAAGCGGGTCAGCGACCTGAGCGGTGGGGAGCGGGGGCGGCTTTCCCTGGCGAAGCTGATGCTGTCCGGGGCGAACTTCCTGGTTCTGGATGAGCCGACCAACCACCTGGATATCGCTTCCAAGGAGATCCTGGAGACGGCGCTGAATCATTACGAGGGCACGGTGCTTTTTGTTTCCCACGACCGCTATTTTATCAATAAGACAGCGACGCGGATCCTGAATCTGACCGGGCAGAATCTGATTAATTATATCGGAAACTATGACTATTATCTGGAAAAGCGTGAGGCCGCAGAGCGGGTCTTTCTTTCTGAACATACCGGGGAAGCCGCAGAGCGGATTTTGCCGGACTTGTCCGATGCAGAGCAATCGGGGAAAATGGACTGGAAAGCAAAAAAGGAAGAACAGGCCAGGCTGCGGAAACGGAAAAACCAACTTAAACGGGTGGAAGACGAGATTGCCGGGCTTGAGGAGCGCCTGGCGCAGATTGACGCTGACTTTGCGAACCCGGAAATTGCGACAAATTCCGCCCGCCTGGGAGAACTGCACCGGGAGAAGACGGAGTTTTCGGAAAAGCTCGAAAGCCTGTACGCAGAGTGGGAGGAACTGGCGGAGGGAGAAGTGTAGTTCCCTCCTTTTTCCGGGAAAATAACGAATGGATGCCGGCTGTCTGTTTACTTTTGACACAGGTTTGACAAAAATTTGACAAAATGGCTTGCGAATATTATAATGTTTTTATTATAAAGTTACAATATGATATCTATTGTGACAAAAAACGCAGGAGGAACAGGAAAGTGGCGAAAAAAATTTCACAGGCTGTGATTCGACGGCTTCCGCGGTATTATCGTTACCTGAGGGATTTGCTTGATGAGGGGATTGAACGGATTTCATCGAATGAGCTGAGTGCCAGGATGAAAGTGACAGCGTCGCAGATCAGACAGGATCTGAATAATTTCGGAGGGTTTGGTCAGCAGGGATATGGATATAATGTACAGTATCTGTATGACGAGATCGGGGAAATCCTGGGCCTGGACGGTCATCACAATATTATCGTGATCGGCGCCGGCAATATGGGACAGGCGCTGGCAAATTATGTTAATTTTGAAAAGCGCGGCTTTATTATGATCGGATTGTTTGATGTGAACCCGGAACTGATCGGGAAAACCATTCGCGGGATTCCGATCCGGCATATAGATGAGCTCACAGATTTTATGAAAGAGCATGAGGCGGATATCGCTGTTCTCACGCTTCCCAAGGACCAGGCGGAAAAAGCGGCGGAACTGATCGTAAATCTCGGCATCCATGCGATCTGGAATTTTGCCCATCTCGACCTGAATCTGCCGAAGGATGTCGTGGTGGAGAACGTTCACCTGTCGGACAGCCTGATGCAGCTTTCTTACAATATTGTGGAGACCAGAAGACGGCAGGATTAAGCGGGAATAGCATTGTGAAAAACAGTCAGATATAGTATCACATAATCGCAGGAAGGCTTATCATGAAATATATTTTAAATTGTGCACAGATGCAGCAGTGTGACGCGAATACGATGGAGGTTTTTCATGTGCCGTCGGCGGTTCTCATGGAGCGGGCAGCTTTGGCAGCGGCTGATGAGATTGTAAAAGAGTATCCCGACCCGGCCTCCAGGATTCTCCTGGTATGCGGGACGGGAAATAACGGAGGGGACGGCCTTGCCATGGCTCGTCTCCTTTTTCTGAGAGGATACGCTGTGCAGATTTTTTTTCCGGGGAAGGAGGAAAAATGCAGCGTGGAGGCGGCGCGTCAGCTCTCGATTGTCCGCGCATATGGGATTGCATTCACCACACAGTTCCCGGAGGAGGAATTTGATGTGGTGGTAGATGCTTTGTTTGGGATTGGTTTATCCCGGGAAATCGGCGGCATCTATCGGGATGTTGTCGCATGGATGAATGAGAAACAGGGGTGGAAAGTTGCCGTGGATATCGCCTCCGGCATCTCCGCTGATGACGGAAGAATCATGGGAATCGCTTTTCGAGCGGATTTTACGGCGACGTTCGGTTTTGCAAAGATCGGTCAGCTTTTGTATCCTGGTGCGTCGATGACCGGAACGCTGGCCGTGAAAGATATCGGAATTGACGGGAAGAGTCTTCTGGGCAAAGCGCCTGCAGTGCGCAGACCGGAGGGGTCAGATCTCTTCCTGCTGCCGAAGCGCAGCGATGATTCCAACAAGGGAACCTATGGAAAAGTGCTGATTTTCGCCGGTTCCCGCAATATGGCCGGGGCAGCTGTGTTTTCGGCGAGGGCAGCCTGCCGGACGGGAGCGGGTCTGGTCAAAATAGTGACGGATGAGGCAAATCGGGAGATCGTGCAGTCGCTTGTGCCGGAGGCTATTTTGTCGACCTATGGTACCGGGGCGGATATGCAGGCCTATGTGAAAGAGCAGATCGGCTGGGCGGATGCTGTGGTGCTTGGACCGGGAATCGGGCGTGCTGCTCAGGCGGAGCAGATGGTACAGAGCGCCCTTTTGGAGGCGCGGGTTCCCTGCCTGCTGGACGCGGATGCATTAAATATTCTGGCGGAGCATCCGGAGTGGCTCAGTCAGGCTTGTGCGGAACTGATTCTTACGCCGCACCTGGGCGAGATGTCGCGGCTGTGCCGGAAACCGGTCGCGGAGATCAAGAGCAGCCTGATGGAGACTGCAGGGACATATGCGGATCGCTATGGCGTGACGGTTGTGCTGAAAGATGCCCGGACCGTGACTGCATGCCGCAATGGCTGTTTTTACATCAATACGACAGGAAACCACGGGATGGCGACGGCCGGTTCCGGCGATGTCCTCACCGGAATCATCGGCGCCTTGCTCGGGCAGGCTGTTTCACCGGATGAGGCGGCTTTCCTGGGGGTGATGATTCACGGCATGGCGGGCGATGCGGCGGCCCGGAAAGTGGGGCGGACATCGCTGACCGCTTCCGATCTGATTGAGGGAATCTGTGAGGTGCTTCCGTAGAGAAGAGGTTCCGAACGCGGTGATTGTGTTATTATGAGACGCGGTGATTTCCCTCGTAACTGTGAAGGTGCTGAACAGTTGCTAATTGGTTAGAAAGAAGGATTTATCTGTTATGAAAAAACACAGCAGAATCTGCGCGGAGA
>JAJQCB010000297.1:0-41787 GCA_021203005.1 Clostridiales bacterium
TTCATTCGAGCCTTTTTTCAAACTCGTTTTTTTTCATAGATTACTTGACACTACCCCTTTTTTCATGTCTGCAAACTCCAATCAAAGTATCAGCTGCCGCCGGTGTGTAATAGTGGCAGGAACCGCAGTCGGTACATCGTCCCGGTTCATCCCATTCGCTGTAGGTGCAGGCGTCCTCCACCGCTCCTATGACGGGATGACCGTCCTCGGTCCAGGCGGGATCCTCGATGAAATTCCGGTACTCTTCGATATACATCTGTGCCAGTTCATCGTAGTGCATGGGAATGTCAAGGACGACCCCCTCAAACTCGTAGTGTCTGAATTTCTTCTCCATCGGCTCTCCCCCTGCTTCTTTCACAAATCCCCGATTTGCCTCTTTTTAAAACCGAAGCAATCTTCTGTAATCCGTTCCCGGGAGAACATACAGTCTCCCTGATAGTCCTGATTATACCAGTTCGCCCAAATCCGCACATCACCCTTTTCGAGACAAAAATGGGTGAGAAAGTTTTCTTTCTATTATATAAAGAAGCCGGCTGACAGCTGTAAGTTACAGCCGCCATCCGGCGTTTTCTCTTCTATATTCCTGTGCGGTATATATTATGGTGCATATTATGATAAAATAGGCAGCTGCTCCTTTCGTGAGCAGCTTTGCATAAGTTTGCCGCTACCGCAGCATATATTTGTGCAGTTCACTTTTCTTCGATATCCCCAGCTTGCTCAATACGGATTTCATATGGGATTTCACGGTATTGAGCGAAATGCCCATATGGCTGCTGATCTCCTGGTAGGTCCATTCCCTTGAAGCCAGCATGGCGACGGCAAACTCCGTTGTCGTCAGGTTGTCCGCCACGTCATGGCCGGTATCCGGATTATGGACTTTCCGCCACCCGTTGCTGAACGTATATGTAATGCCGATGATCCGTTTGAAATCCTCTGGCCAGTCCTTTTTCAGCGTGGCCTCCAGAAGTCCGCCAAGCAGGCCGTGATGTTCGCCGAAAGCTTCGATCAGCCCATCCGGCCTCGCAAGCTCCCACGCGGCCAGCAGGTGCTTTTTCGCTTTTTCCGTTTCCCTCAATCCCATATAACTCATAGAGGCCGCCAGATGAAGATAAATCGTGGAAATCGGATAAACCTGCTGCTGAAAAGCAAGCGATGTCTCCACAACTCCGACACTCCTGCCGTAATCCCCTTCAAGATAAGCGTAATGCGCCAGTACATAGCAGGAAAAATAGCGCAGCCCCGGCGGCAGAAGCATAAGATTCGCAGAATCTGCAGCAAATTCATCTTTCAGCGGAAGGTGAAGCATGACAACTGCGGCCTTTGCGATAAAGTCCGCCATTTCTTTCAGCTCCTGCGGTACGCTTTCGTCCGCGTTGATGCCGGCGACGATCCTCTCTATCTCAGTCAGCCCGTGGCGGGCAAGCCGGATATGATCCGTAGCAAGGTTGGCATATGCATAGAGCAAACAGGCAGACAGCCGAAGCGATGTATCCTCGCTTGCCAGGTATGGTTCCGTCTCCTCCGCCGCTTCCTCCGCGTGTCCGCTGAAATAATGATATTCCGCCATCGCGATCTCGCGCTGTCTGGGGTCTTTCATCTCCAGAACAGTCTCATAACAATGGCCGGGAGCAAATGAGCTGTTGAGCAGGGGCAGCAGGATGTAACTTTCCATGATGTAATACATCTCCCATCTGTTTTTATATCACGGGAAACCGCATACTCCGGCACTTTACAACGGCAATGTCTTTCCAGTGATATAAAGATTCTTACATAGGTAAACGCTCCGGGAGAATATCTCCCGGAGCCATCCATCAACCAATGCAGGAAAAGGGACTTGAACCCTCATGAGCGCAATGCTCACACGGACCTGAACCGTGCGCGTCTGCCAATTCCGCCATTCCTGCTCATTCAGTTATCGTTCAACATTCGCTGAACCGTGAGTGTCGAACCAGTGCGGAAGATGGGACTTGAACCCACACGACTCGAAAGCCACAAGATCCTTAGTCTTGCTCGTCTGCCAGTTCCGACACTTCCGCATTCGCCATCATCCTTACCGCTGACGACTTGACTATAATAACAAATTCAAATTTTCTTGTCAAGACCCTTTTTACAACTTTTACATCAAATCTACCGGCACATACGCCTCCACATAGATCCCGTCCTCCCGGTACTCTTCCTGCAGAAGTTCCCCGTACTTCCGGATACGCTGGATTTCGCCGGCCCTGTCATAGGGAAACGTATGGCGGAGAAGAACTTTATCCTCCCGCAGCAGTTCCTCAAGGACTTCCTTAAAGGCATCCAACCCCTCACCGGTTCTGGCTGAGATGCGCAGCGAACTGTCCGCGCGAAAATCCTGAAATGTCTCGTCTCCCGTCAGGCGGTCACACTTGTTAAACAGGGTAACAATCTTCTTGTCCGTCACGCCCAGCTCCCGCAATGTCTGGTAGACCACATGCATCTGCTCATCCCACTGCGGATTGGAGGAATCCACCACATGAACAATGATGTCCGCGTACTTTGCCTCCTCCAGCGTACTCCGGAACGCGTCCACCAGATGGTGCGGCAGCTTCCGGATAAATCCCACCGTATCGGTCAGGAGGATCTGCTGCCGGTTGGAAAGCTCCAGCATCCGGGTCGTCGGATCCAGCGTTGCAAAGAGCTGATCTTCCTCCAATACCCCGGCGTCCGTCAGCACATTCAGCAGTGTCGATTTCCCGGCATTGGTATAACCCACGATAGCGGCCACTTTCGTGTGATTTTTCATCCGCTGCTCCCTCGTGAGATCGCGGTGGCGTACCACATCTTTCAGTTCCTGCTTCAGATGAGAAATCCTGTCACGGATCACTCTCCGGTCGGTCTCCAGCTTTTTCTCACCGGGTCCTCTGGTGCCGATTCCGCCGCCCAGGCGGGACATGGAGCGCCCGAATCCGGTCAGCCGTGTCATGCGATACCGCAGCTGGGCCAATTCTACCTGAATTTTTTCCTCGCTGGTTGCCGCCCGCCCCGCAAAAATATCCAGAATCAACAGTGTCCGGTCCATCACTTTGGTATCAAGCGCCTCCTCCAGATTCTTCATCTGGATTGGTTTCAGCTCATCGTCACAGATCACACCGGTGGCATCCGTCTCCCAGATCAGGTCTTTCAATTCCTCTATCTTGCCGGAACCAAGATAAGTGCCGGGATGCGCCCGGTCCAGATTCTGGATCAGGGTACCCGCCACCTCCGCGCCGGCTGTGCGCGCAAGCTCGGCCAGCTCCGCTAGGGAATGCTCCGTGTCGTCGCCCTCGCGCTCGCTGACCGCCACTAAAATCACACGCTCTTTTATTTTTTCCGTATCATACATATTTCGTAACTAACCTTACTGTAAAATATCGTAAACAGACAGATGACCGGATACTCGACGACCAGGCCGGTATGAGAATCTTCTTCCCCAGAGTCCGCCGTCCCGGTCTCATCCGTGTTTTCATTCGAGTCACTTTACTCCGCCGATTCAACCGCTTCGCTTTCCTCCGCTGCTTCCGATGTATCCGCGTCCTCATCCTCCGAGGATTCCGCTTCATCGGCGTCGGAGGACGACTCTGCATCCTCCCCCACGCGGGTCTGTAAAAATTCATACTCCCGCGAAACCTCTTCGTCCGTGTATTTCGCCAGGAACTCCGCCGCTATGTCGCAGGCACCCTCAAAATCACCGGAATATTCATAAGCGATAATCAGATTTTTCAGAATAGACTGTTCCACGGAAGTATCTCCCACTTCCAGCGCAGACTCCAGATAGAGAATCGCGTTTTCATACTCGCCCGACTTCAACGCCATCTCCCCCAGTCCGCTCAACGCTTCCGCATCCTCGGGATATTTTTCCATATAAGAAGTAAAGGCAGCCTCCGCGCTCCCGCTGTCGCCCTCTTCCGCATAAATATAACCGAGCAGCAGCAATGCTTTATCATACTCCAGTTCTTTCGCCTGCTCCAGATTTGCCAGCGCGTTCTCATAATCTCCGGTCAGGAAATACATATCGCCCACAAAATAATACTCTTCCGCTGTGGAAGGCGTAATGCTCAGCACCTGGTTCAGATACTCCTGCCCGTTCTCTGACATCCCGGCATCCGACAGATTCTCGTAAATATGAACGCAGAGCTCTACATCATCATCATTCAGAGAAAATGCCTGCGCATAATCCTCCAGTGCCGCCTCAGTCTGGCCTTCCTGCAGGTAAATATTTCCCCGCAGATAATATACTTCCCAGTTTTTTGAATCATATTCCGCCAGGGTCGTGTAAGCCTCAATCGCCCCATCTGCATCTCCGGATTGATACAAAGCCAGCGCCTTATAATAACAGATATCCAGTTCCTCCGCGCCGATGGTCCCTACCGACTGGTCAAGAGCCTTCTGAAAACTCTGCACTGCGCTCGCATAATCGCCGGACTCCATCTGAGAAATTCCCAGCTCCTTGTATTCCTGCATTTTTTCGGACTCTCCGCATCCGGACAGCAGCAAAAAAGCGGAACACATAACTGCAGATAAAAGCAATGGCATCCATTTCCTGATAAACTTCATAATCCGATTCATTTCCTCCGGTTTTTCATCTCACGGATACCTGCAAAAAACGTGCCTGCGCATCTGACATCATAAGATTCATTGGTCGCGCATCAGATACAGCAGTCCGCCGAAAAATCCTACCACCAATCCGGGATATCCGGCCACCAGCGCCGTATAACGGACGAGATCCGCCGTCGGCAATGCAAGCATGCTGCAGATTACTGCCGCTGCAATTCCCATCGGCAGCAGCCACAACAGCGTATTCAACAGCAAAAACAAAAAGTATGGTTTCCGTGTCTGTTTATTTTTTTTCGTAAGCTGATTCCACAATAATTCCATACGATAACCTCCTCTGATATGTACAAGGTTGATACGTTATGACTTTATTGTAAAAAACAGCTGTAAAATCCCCAGGCAGAGATTTGTATATTTCAGGTAAAATTTTCCTGACTGCAGGATTGCTGATTCAACAGCTGAAAATCTTTTGCTGCCCGGATGATATCAGGCATTCAACAGCCCACTCTGTTACAGGTCAGCTGCACTGTTATGGATAAGGCACATAATCTCCTCTTCCGTCGGCATCACCCGCAACGCACCTTTCCGGGTCGTGATCACCGAAGCGCCTGCATTGGCAAATGTCAGCAGCTCTGTCAGGTCAGCCTCTGTCAGATTCTCCATACCATGATCCAGGATGTAACTCAGGGCGCAGGCTGCGAAGGTATCTCCGGCACCGGTCGTCTCTATCGTATGCTCCTGTAAAAATGGTGCTACCGTCACTTCCATGCCGCGATAAAAAGCTTTGCTTCCTTCTTTCCCCATGGTCACAAAGACAAGCGGCAATTTATATTTTTCACGAAGCATCGCCACACCTTCGGCATAGTCTGTCGTCCCCGTGAGGAACTCCACCTCGTTATCCGAAATCTTTAAGATGTCACAGACAGAAAGACCATACTCAATCTCCCGCCGCGCATCGTCCAGGGTATCCCACAGGGGCTCCCGCACGTTCGGATCAAAGGAGATGAGCGCTCCGCTCTCCCGCGCCACCGCAAGCGCATAGCGCGTCGCCTCCCGCGCCGGTTCATGAGTAGATGACAATGTTCCAAAATGAAAAATTCTGGTATTCCGGATGAGATCCGCGTTCACTTCCCCGCGCTGAAGCATCATGTCCGCTCCCGGGTTGCGGTAAAAACTAAACTCCCGGTCTCCGTCCGGCTGCGTATGCACAAAGGCCAGCGTCGTATGCACACTCTCATCCTCCATCAGATTCGAAACATCAATCCCGCAATCCTGCACCGCCTCGCGAAGAGACCGGCCAAACGAATCCCGGCCGACTTTCCCGATAAAAGCCGTCTTCTTTCCCAATTTGGAAAGCATCGCGAGCACATTGCAGGGGGCGCCTCCGGGATTAACCTCCAGAAGCGGGTTCCCCTGGCTGCTGGTGCCGCTCTCCGTAAAATCAATCAGCAGCTCCCCGAGCGCTACTACATCGAACTTCTTCATGACATACCCTCCCTATTTTTTAATCTGCGGAAAAATATCTTTCCTGTCAGCTTCTGATCTCATGCAGTTCATACCACTACATTCTGCATGGTTTTCACACAAATGTCAAGGGCAGGTCGCCAGTTTTTCATCTTGTTCCTGCAGACATCCGGCCAACCTCTGAAAAGGAACGCAGACGCTGCCTTATATTATACTGCCTTTTTCACAGCATCTTCTCTCCTGTAAAAGAAATGTTTCATTTTTGTATAATTTACATGAAATCTCCATAAGTTTTCCGTTTAAAACTGGATTTTTTCTGAAAATATGGTATGATATTAAAGAGTATGGGGAAGGGGAGAGAGTTGCCATGCGTTTTGACATGCACTGCCACACAAAAGAGGGATCGCCTGATGGCAAAATCACATTAAAAGAATACGTGCAGCGTCTCAAAGAGCTTGGCTACGACGGTATGATGATCACGGATCACAACTCTTACAAAGCATACCGTTATTATCTCAAGAATAAAAAAGACCCCGTCTTTGAGAATTTCACCATTTTAAAGGGAATTGAATACGACACCTGCGACGCGGGACATATTCTGGTAGTCATGCCGGAAAGTGTCCGTATGCCCATCCTGGAGCTGCGCGGGCTGCCGGTAAAGCTGCTTATTGAAATTGTGCATGCGTTCCACGGTATTCTGGGACCGGCTCATCCGACCGGGGAAAAATATCTAAGTATTACCAACTTTAAGATATACCACAGGAACCCGGATATTCTCAAAGAATTTGATTTCATGGAAACATACAATTCCTGCATCTCCCCCGAGGCCAACCGATATGCAAAAGAACTGGCAAAGCAATATGACCTTCCGGGCACCGGCGGCAGCGATGCTCACAAGATTGACTGTGTGGGACTGGCTTTTACTGACTTTACGCAGCCGATCCGGACAGAATCAGATTTAATCAGATATTTTTCAGCAGAACAGCTTTCGGAAATACCCGCTCTTACATCCGGCGGAAGACATTATCCCGGCACGACGCGCGATCACCTGGGTATGGCCTATGATCTTCTGCTGAAACTGTACTATGTTTACAGCAAAGCCGGGAATTTCTTCAAACGTTCCAAACTGGAAGTGGAGGTTGTTTACCTCCTCTCCGTCTCGGACACACTGTTTCAGCGGATACGAAGCCTGGATTTTCTTAACATGCTTCCCGAGAAGGCGCAGAAAAAACGCCAGTGGAAGGAAATCGAGGACGAGCTATATGTAAAAGACATGCAGCAATGATAATGGTCATGCAACAATAATAATGGTCATGCAACAATAATAATGGCCACGCGACAGTAGGACAAATTCATGAAAAAGCAGTAAAAAAGTCTATCATAATCTATAGTCAGAAAATAACCCCGGCTCTCGCAAGCCGGGGTCTTAACATATTCGTAACTGTTCTGTACTTTCACCGTTACAACTGTTCTTTTGCGGCACGCTCACGATTCAATCGCCGCGTTCCGCCTGCATTCATGCATTATCCGAGGGCTACCATACTGAATACCAGCGCAAACAGGGCAACAGACTCGCAAAGACCGACTACCATGATGTACTGTGAAAAGCCCTTACCGGTCTCACCGAGAGCATCCGAACCTGCTGCACCGGCTTTGCCCTGTGCAATCGCTGAGAAGCACATTGCCAGACCGGAAGCTGCTCCAAGACCCAGAAGGAATCCGGGATCCGCATCAGAGGACTGCATCGTCTGCATCAGCAGGAAACCGTAAATGGTCTGTGTCAGCGGAGCGCCGGCAAATACCGTCAAGATAAACGGCGCCGCCTTGTTGTTCATATAGCAGCGTTTCCATGCACCAATTGCAGCCTGACCTGCCGTGCCAATACCGATGGCAGAACCGATTGCCGCAATACCCATAACCAGAGCTGTTCCTAACATTCCGAAATCCATAACGTTTCTCCTTTACTTTTTTACATTTGAATTTGATTTATTCCTTAAACGGTTCATATTTATGACCGCTCCAATTGATACCAACGTGTGACGAGAATTCCAGTGTATTCAAACGGACACCGTGCACAATCACCGACAACAGATTCAGGATCATGTTCAGGCCATGTCCGAAGATCAGAATAAATATCGCGAGGAAGATTAATATCATGTGTCCCATGAATCCTCCTGCCATCTGGTTGAACGTCTCGGCGATCGCGGCGCCTGCAAGTCCTACCGCCCAGAGGCGGATGTAGGATACAATGTCGGAAAAGACGTTTACGATGCCAAGCAGCATGGAAATGATATTCTTCATGCTTTCCACCAGGGACTTCACGATGCTGCCCTCATAGTTGGCAAATACAAAGTACATGATAAATCCGACAAGTACCAGCGCAATACAAATGGTTCCGATCGGTATACCGTTGATCACTAATCTGAGTCTGAATACCGAGCCGTTCACAACCAGGCTCAGTACTACATAGAACATACCGATCACCTGCATCAGGGAGCCGATATCACTGAGCACAAGCAGCGAACGCCGGTCGCGGATGATACCGAGTATATGGGCGATGGACAGCTGAATCAACGCCAGCACGAAGCACAAAATCTGCAGATTCTGTGCGGTCGTAAGACCGGCTTCTCCATTTGTCCAGAACGGATACCAGAGAACATCCTCGTTTACATTGGAAATGATTGGCAGCGATATCTTCTGCAGCCACTGCGGCACCAGGGCCACATCCATACCAAACCAGGAACAGATCAGTATTCCCCAGACGATCGTGACGACGCCGAACAGAATGATCAGCTTCGACCAGGCCGAAGGGGACTTTCCGGACTTCACCGCCGGTAAAAACATCGCGAGGCCTAATAGTGTAATGAGCAGGCCGTATCCGCCGTCTCCGAAAATAATTCCGGAGAAGATGAGCATGAACACGAGGAAATATCCGGAGATATCCTGCTCGTAATACCCCGGCACCGTGCCGAGGAAGTCCGTCAGCGGATAAATCAGACTGACGAATTTGTTGTTATGCAGCTTGGTCGGAACATTGTCTTCCATTGTCGGATCTTCCGAAACAATGCCCCAGGCATTCTCTTTTGCAACCTCTTTCAGCCGGTCCATGTCTTCCTCCGGCACATAGCCGTTTAAGATTGCCAGCGCAGGCGCGTTCTCCGGGAGATCAGACAGCTGTGCTTCCTCCATTCCGCGGAGGCAGGCGTCAAACTCAATTTCCTTATTCTCCTCCGCCAGCACATCCTTCATCGCCGGAATGTACTTCATATAGCTGCGGATTTCATCATCCAGCTCCGCAATCCGCTTCTGACCATCCTCGATCTGAGCGTTCAGCTCCTGTGTGGATGCTGACGGAAGCTGGATTCTGCGCGCGCTGTCGGGAAGCACCGGCTTCTCAGCCAGGCTCTCATCCTCAACGACCAGCATATAGGTCTTGCTCTTATCACGACCAACGGACAGTGTCTGAATCTCCGCGGCTATGGAAGTGTACTCTTTTGATGAAATCTCATACATCGACAGGACAATGCCCTTCCCGGCAAGATACTCAAAATCCGCCGGCTTTATCTCGCCCCATCCCTGATACTGCTCCAGCTCCGCCTTTGCGGAAATACATGCATTCTGACAGTCCTTTTTTTCAGAGCCCAGGGCAACCACCTGCCTTGCAGCCGAGAGTGCCTCGGCGAAAGGCATTTCCGTCTTCTCCAGCTTCTTCATGGCTTTCTTGTCAACCAGATCGCTGATCAGCGAGATCGCCTGTTCCAAAGCAGCGGTCTCGTCCTTTAAACGGTTCATCTTATCGCCTGTGTAGCTCTGCGCGTCAACGTGTACAAGACCAAGTTTTCTGATCTTGCGCATGGCTTCTTCCCGCTCACTGTCAAGAACGAGAATGGATACTTTTTTCATTGGGAGAATCATCCTAAAGCCACCTCCCCTCCAACATCAGCAGACGCCGCAGCTGCGTTGCGCTGGTCGATTTTCTTTTTGGAAATCTTCGAGCGCACAACCGCGTTGACCTGCTGGTCTCCGAGATACACCGAAATCTTTCGGATATTCTCCTTTGCTTCCGGAATTTTAACTTTCTCAAAAAGATTCACGCGCTGTGAAGTTGTCAGCAGCTCCTTCTGAAGCAGCCGAACCTGTTCGTCCAGCACGGAAGCCCGCAAATCCAGGGAAAGGGACTCTTCCATCTTGTCTGCCGCCAGATCGACCCACAGCGGCGTCTCATAAAAATCGTAGTCGCCGCGGGAAAAATCGGCGCCCTCGTAAACGGGTATCGTCACGCCGGCAATATTTCCGGTTCCCTTTCTGATATTGGTAACCGTAACCAGATCCGGCGTGAAAGCTTCTTCCTCGCCAAACACGGTTATCCATTTCTTAAACTCCTGTTCCAGGGCTTCTCTCTGCTTTCGGACGGCTATGGCATCCGCCTGAATCGTGCGGATTTCGGCTTGCAGCTGCTGCTTTTTGAGCGTCAGAGTCGGAAGGTAGCGCTGATACATCTTAAGCGCATCTTTTTGAGCTTTCTGCTCATTTTTTGTCAGCTTAATTTTTGCCATATCACTTGCCTTCCTTTATTTTGCGGGCCAGAATTCTTCAATGAGCTCTGATTTAATACCTGTTTCGTCTTTTTCAAAGCAGGCGGCAAGAATCTCCCAGCCAAGGTCAAGCGCCTGTTCCAGAGGGATATTGATGGACAGGTCCATCATTTTCTCCTCAAACATTTCTCCGTATTTCAGAAGCTTCTCATCCCAGCCGGTCATCAGAAAGCCCATGCTCTTCTTCTCCAGTGTATTCTTATATTCAGAATACAGGCGGATCATACCATCCATCAGAGCACGGTGATCCTTGCGCGTCTTGTCATTTACATTCTGTTTCAGACGGGACAGCGAACCAAACGGCTCAATTCTTCCGCCCTTCAGGTAATACTGGCCCTCCGTGATATATCCCGTGTTATCCGGCACCGGATGGGTAACGTCGTCGCCCGGCATCGTGGTAACCGCCAGAATGGTAACGGAGCCGGATCCGGCAAAGTCAACCGCCTTCTCATAACGGGAGGCAAGCTGGGAATACAGATCGCCCGGATAACCACGGTTGGAAGGCACCTGTTCCTGTGTGATCGCGATTTCTTTCATGGAATCCGCGTAGTTTGTCATATCGGTCAGCAGCACCAGCACATCCTTGTCCTGGAGGGCAAACTGCTCGGCAACCGCAAGCGCCATATCCGGAATCTTGATACATTCCACAGTCGGGTCAGCCGCTGTATGAATGAACATGACCGTTTTACTCAGTGCGCTGCCGTTTCCGAGGCTCTCCTTGAAATACAGGAAATCATCGTACTTGATTCCCATACCGCCGAGGACAATCACGTCCGCGTCCGCCTGCATGGCGATACGCGCAAGCAGCTGGTTGTACGGCTCTCCGGAGATGGAGAAGATCGGCAGCTTCTGTGAAATGACAAGTGTATTAAACAGGTCGATCATCGGGATATTCGTGCGCATCATACGGTTCGCAAGAATTCTCTTGGACGGGTTGACGGACGGGCCGCCGATCGGTTTTAAATTCTCAGCCAGCGACGGGCCGTTGTCTCTCGGCTCTCCGGAGCCGTTGAAGATACGTCCCAGCAGGTCTTCCGTGAAAGACACTTGCATCTCATGACCCAGGAAACGCACCTCGTCGCCTGTGGAAACGCCTCGTCCTCCGGCAAACACCTGGAGGGAAACGATGTCTCCGTCAATCTTATTGACCTCAGCAAGAGACTTGCCGAAACGGGTGGTAATCTCTGCCAGTTCATTATACTTTACGCCATCGGCGCGCACTGTGATAACGCTGCCGGTGATGGATTCGATTCGGTTATATACTTTATTCATTGTCTTTCACCTCCCTTACAGCAGCTTTTCTGCTTCACTGCTTAAGACTCCGCCGCCGGATGCATACTGTGCGTCGATCTCTGCCTCAGCCGCAGCAAAGGCTTCGCTCTGAAACTCCGTATAATTCCAGTCGATGAACTTCTGACGCAGTGAGTTAAAGTAAGCACGCGCCTCGTCCTTCTCTTTTAACTCATAATCAGAGCCAAGAATGCGGACAAGCTTGGCGGTCACATAACGCTGCCGGTCTACCACGCAGTTAGCGTCAATGTCGTCGAATGAATTCTGCTGCAGGTAAACGGCGTCGAGAAGCTCGGATTTCAGATAGGTGACAAAGTCCGCAAGGCTCGTACCCTCTTCACCGACGACCTTCATCATGGAATTGACCTCAACGCCGCGGCTCATCACATCACGGCAATACTCAATCTGTTCCGAAGCGACGACGCTCTTGTATTTTGACCAGGAAATCAGCGGATCGATGGCCGGATACTTACGCGCATCGGAACGCTCTCTGGAAAGACCGTGGAAAGCGCCGACAACCTTCAGCGTCGCCTGCGTCACCGGCTCCTCAAAGTTACCGCCGGCCGGAGAAACAGTTCCGCCGATCGTAACAGATCCGTAATTGCCATCCGGCAGGCGCACATAACCGGCGCGCTCATAGAACGCTGCGATATAGGACTCCAGATATGCCGGGAAAGCTTCCTCACCGGGGATCTCTTCCAGTCTGCCGGACATCTCACGGAGAGCCTGCGCCCAACGGGAAGTGGAGTCCGCCAGAAGCAGGACGTCAAGTCCCATCTGACGATAATACTCAGCCAGTGTCACCGATGTATAAACGGACGCCTCACGGCTGGCAACCGGCATGGAAGATGTATTACAGATAACAATGGTACGCTCCATCAGGGAACGTCCCGTTCTCGGGTCTACCAGCTCCGGGAACTCCGTCAGAGTTTCCACAACCTCACCGGCACGCTCGCCGCAGGCTGCGATAATCACGATATCAACATCCGCGTACCGGGATGTGGTATGCTGCAGCACGGTCTTACCTGCTCCGAACGGTCCCGGGATACAGTAGGTACCGCCCTTGGCGACCGGGAAGAAAGAATCGATCAGACGAACCTTCGTCTCCATGGTCTCTGTCGGCGCCAGACGCTCCGAATAGCAGTTCACCGCACGCTTCACCGGCCACCGGAAAGACATGGTCAGATTGATATCCTTTCCCTTGTCGTCCGTGATCACGGCGATTGTCTCATGAATGGTGTACGCGCCTGCTGCCGCCACAGACTTCACGGTGTAGCTGCCCAGCAGATAAAACGGAACGAAAATCTTATGAACAAACGGACCCTCCGGTACCGTTCCCACATACTCGCCCGCTTTCACGCGGTCGCCCGGCTTCGCAGTCGGGGTAAAATCCCATTTCTTTTCTCCATCCAGCGAGTCCACATAAATGCCTCGCTCCAAAAACCATCCTGCCTGCTCGGCAAGGAGCGGCAGCGGGTTCTGCAATCCGTCGTACACCTGTCCCAGAAGACCCGGTCCAAGTTCGGCGGAAAGCAAATCTCCAGTAAATTCTACGTTGTCACCGCAGGCGATCCCTTTGGTCATCTCATAGACCTGTACCTGGGCGACATTTCCGCGAATACGAATGACCTCGCTCTTTAAGCGGGATCCTTCGACCTCTACATAGCAGACCTCATTCATGGAAACTGTGCCGTCGAATTCAACCGACACCATATTTCCGTTGATGCCTACAACTTTTCCTTTTGTCTCCGTCATTTTAATTCTCCTGACTGTTTCCATTCAGAATGGAATGATAAATTTTTTGATATGATTTGTGTCCCCGCTCCTCGTCAAACAACCGCATCCTGGAAAGAAGCTTTAACCGTATTGCATAGCAATACACCGCGTCCTCGCAGAACATGTCGAGCGGCCGGAGCCGGTCAAGCGTCTCCATCCGGCAGCCCTGAAGATACTCCTCAGCCGCAAGAGGATCTCCTAAATCTACTGCCGTATTCGCCACCTGGAGCGTCGGTGCTGAAATAACCTCACCGTCTGTCGGAAATGACTTTCCCTTATGGGCAGCGCGTACAACCGCAAGGGCAAGACGAAGCTGCCTCTCCTCATAATTCCACGCATCCACGAGCTCCGAACCGGTCGGTACGGCATCCCGCGGCGGAATCAGGGAAATCCCGTCCAGTATCTCCATCTCCTTGTCATTCAGGAAATCTGAACAGGTGTCACGAAACGCCTCCTCCGTGATCGGAAGGGGGCTTTTTCCATCATACGGCTCCAGCCCCGGCAGCGTAGAAATCAGATAGTACTGACTCATGCCTTCGAAGCCTCTTTCATCAGCGCTGCAACCCGTGGATTCAGATATCTGGAAAGCAGATCTGCCACCGCTTCCGCAGAATAATCATAATATGCGGAACCGCCTTTTGCGGCAATACGGAATCCGCTTTCCACGCTGTCGTCAGCCCTGAGCGTGATGCCGGCGCTGATTTTCTCTTTCAGCACTGCCGTCAGGTTCCCTTCGATGGCGGAGAGATCATCGCTGCCCAGCAACACCTCGATGTCATCGGTGTCCGGATTTTTGACCCACTCTTCCACAACCTTCGGGATCAGCGCCAGAAGTGTCTCTTTGGAATAACTTTCCGCAACCGCCTCTCCGATCACAGCGTCCAGTTCCTTTGTAACGCTGTCACGGAAAGAGATCAGCTGGTTGCGCCCTGCCTGACGGATCGCATCCTCGCTTGCCCTGACCATACGATCATTCTCATCGCGGGCTTCAGCCAGAAGTCTGGCCGCTTCCGCTTTTGCATCTGCAATGATCTTCTCAGCCGAGGCATTTGCATCTTCGATTCTGGCGGCGGCTTCCTTTTCACCGGCGCCAACTCCGTCGCTTTTGATCTTGTCGATCAATTCCTGTAATGCAATTTCCATACAACCTTTCTCCAATCTGTTATATATTTAAAACGATTGTCTGGCTTATGCCATAATCAATGTTTTCTGCGGTTATCCCGGGTCAATACCCATCTTGTATCATTATACCCTTATTTCCAGAATCTACAAGACATTTCATTTACTTTATCAGGCGCACTTCGCAGCAAGTGTGAAGTACTGCCCTGAACAGTTACGATATTTCTGATAAATCAGGACCTTATCAGCGAGGCCGGATTTGCTGCGGTATTTTTCAGGAAGCGATTGTACTAAAAAAAATACAATGTAAGAATACCCCAAATAAAAATATATTGCAAGGAATTTGTATTAAAAAAAATACAATCGTGACATTCGCCGGTTTTTCCGCTTTAACGCAATGAAATATCAGCAATTATTTCCATAACCTTTTTTTCACCTACTGACTTTTTGGTGTCTGGCAATCCGCACTCAGCTGCACGGCTCACTTTAACGCTCATATTGACTCTCATAAAGTTTATAATAGAACCCCTCCTTTGCCAGCAGCTCCTCATGCGTTCCCTGCTCTATGATCTTTCCATCTTTCATCACGAGAATCCGGTCTGCATTCTGGATCGTGGAGAGCCGGTGCGCCACGATAAAGCTGGTGCGGCCTTTCATCAGTTTCTCAAAGGCATCCTGGATACGCAGCTCTGTCCGCGTATCAATGGAAGACGTCGCCTCATCCAGGATCAGCATGGGCGGATGGCAGAGCATAACCCGCGCAATGGAGAGCAGCTGCTTCTGCCCCTGGGACAGGCTGCCGCCATCCTCACCGATCACCGTGTCATATCCCTGCGGCAGCCGGCGGATAAACCCATGTGCATAGGACGCTTTCGCCACCTCGACGACTTCCTCGTCCGTCGCGTCCGGCCGGCCCATCCGGATATTGTCACGGATGGTCCCCGCTTTCAGCCAGGTATCCTGAAGCACCATACCATAGTGCTCCCGCAGGCTCTTCCGGGTCAGACGGCGGACATCATACTCTTCCACAGAAATGCTGCCGCCGTCCACATCATAAAACCGCATCAGCAGATTGATCAGCGTCGTCTTTCCGCAGCCGGTCGGTCCCACGATGGCAATGCGCTGCCCCGGTTTCACATCCAGATTCAGTTCCTCAATGAGATGCTGCGCCGGATCATAAGAAAAATCTACATTTTGCAGCTTTACGCTTCCCTCGACCTGTGTGAGCTCCACCGCATCCTTATCATCCGGGATCTGCGGTTCCTCCTCAATCAGTTCAAAAATGCGTGCCGCACAGGCCAGGGCGTTCTGCAGCTCCGTGATCACGCCGGAAATCTCATTGAACGGTTTCGTATACTGGTTGGCATAGCTTAAGAAAGCAGAGAGCCCGCCCACTGTCATACCGCCGGAGACCACCGTAAGCGCGCCGGTCAGCGCCACCCCCGCATATACGATGCTGTTTACAAAGCGGGTGCACGGGTTTGTCAGGGAGGAAAAAAACGTCGCCTGCAGGGAACACTTTTCCAGCCGTTCATTGATCTCGTCAAAGCGCTCCTGCGCCTCATCCTCGTAAGAAAATGCCTGCACAACCTTCTGGTTTCCCACCATCTCATCAATGAGCGCAGTCTGTTCCGCCCGGGTCTCCGACTGCAGTTTAAACATATCATAGGTATGCTTCGCAATAAAACGCGCCACCAGCAGAGACAGCGGCGTCAGCCCCACAACCACCAGCGTGATCAGCGGGTGAATCGTCAACATGAAAATCAGCGTCCCCACGATGGTCACCACACCGGTGAACAGCTGGGTAAAGCCCATGAGCAGTCCATCCGCAAATTGATCCACGTCCGCAATGACGCGGCTGACAATGCCGCCATAAGAGTGGCTATCCAGAAACTTCAGCGGAAGAATCTGAATTTTTTCAAACGCCTGGTTCCGCACATCCCGGACCACCTGGTAGGTAATCCGGTTGTTGATCGTATTCATAATCCACTGGAGCACAGCCGTCGCCGCAGCAGCAATTCCAATCCGGATCAGAATTTTTAAAATACCCTCAAAATCCACCAGGCCCTGCGCAATAATCAGGTCAATCGCCCGCCCCACAAGGACCGGAATATACAGGGTCAGCGCCACGGTCACCACCGCCAGGAGGATGGACGCCGCAATCCAGAAACGATAGGCGCCTATATATTGTAAAACTTTCTTCAAAGTGCCTGTCTGACCTCTCATCTTTTTCATACTGCAGGCACCTCCCCGTCAGATTTCCCAGAAGCATCATGAAACTGGGACTCATAGATTTCCCGGTACACGCTGCAGGTATTTAACAAATCCCCATGGGTTCCGATACCCGCAACCTGCCCGTCATCCAGGACGACAATTTTATCCGCGTGCATAATGGATGAGGTTCTCTGGGAAACCAGAAACAGCGTCGGCTTCGGCTGCATAGCCGCGATGGCTTTCCGGAGCGCCGCGTCCGTGGCATAATCGAGCGCCGAGGAACTATCGTCCAAAATCAGTATCTCCGGGCGTCTCACCAACGCTCTCGCAATCGTGAGCCGCTGCCGCTGTCCGCCGGAAAAATTCCGTCCGCCCTGTTCCACCAGGCTGTCCAGTCCGTTCTCTTTTTTCTCTATAATCTCCGCAATCTGTGCCGTCTTAAGCGCGGCAATCATTTCTTTCTCCGCGGCGTCCCGCCTGCCCCACTGTAAGTTTTCCCTGATCGTACCTGCAAAAAGCACCGCTTTCTGCGGCACCACGCCGATCCGTCCGCGCAGGTCGTCCAGGCTGTAATCCCGGACATCCGCGCCGTCCACCAGCACCTGCCCCTTTTCGCAATCGTAAAATCGCGGGATCAGATTTACCAGAGAGGATTTGCCGGAGCCCGTGCCGCCGATCACGCCCACCGTCTCCCCCGGCTTCACAGCAAAATCAATGTCTGTGAGGGATTCGTCCGCAGCGTTGGGATAGCGAAGATGAGCATGGCGGAACTCTACCGCAAAACATTGTTTTTCGCCGACTGCGCTGCTATTTTCACTCTCTCCCCTGATTACCGCGCAGTCTTCTTCCGGTACAGTTTCCGACCTCGTTCCCGCTCCGCTTTCCGGTTCACCGGGCTCATTCTGTTCCTTTACGCGCAGGTTGCTGCGCACCCCGTTTCCATCCGTCACCGTCGGCTCCACCTCCAGCACCGCCGCAATCCGGTTGCCGCAGGCGATGGAGCGCGTAAGGTTGATGATCATATTGGCCAGCTTCACCATCTCCGTCAGAATCTGCGCCATATAGTTGTACAGAGCGACAACCGCGCCCTGGGTCAGCAGGCCCATATCCACCCGGAGTGCCCCCACCCAGATCAGAGCGATGATCGCCGCATTGACAATGATATAGGTCAGAGGATTTAAAAGAGCGGAGATACGGCCGACAAACTTCTGCATATCCGTCAGTTCCTGGTTTTTCTGTGAAAATTCCCGGACCTGCTCTTCTTCCTTACAGAACGCCCGCAGCACGCGGACGCCGGTGAGATTCTCCCTGGTCAGCAGCATCACGCCATCCAGACGGCTCTGCACTTTCCGATACAGAGGAATACTGGCAAACATAATACCAAACACGACCAGCGCCAGCGCCGGGATATCCACCGCAAAAACCAATGCGGCTTTGGAATCCACGGTAAACGCCATCACCATGGCGCCGACGATCACAAAGGGAGACCGCATCAAAAGGCGCAATGTCAGATTCAGCCCCGACTGCACCTGGTTCATATCGCTGGTCATCCGCGTGATCAGCGTCGAGGTACCCTGTGTGTCCAATTCCGTGTAGGAAAGCTTCTGAATATGGAAAAAAAGCACCTGGCGCAGCTTTTTTACAAAGCCCACCGCAGCTTTCGCCGCAAAAAACTGCGCCGTGATGGAAAAAGCCAGGCCGACCGCGCCCAGCAAAACCAGGATACCCACCATGCGCAGAATATATCCCGTATCCCCTCCGGCGATTCCCACATCGATGATAGCGGCGACCACCAGAGGAACAAAAAGCTCCAATGTCGCCTCCAGCAGCTTAAACAAAGGCGCCAGAATTGTCTCCTTTTTATATTCTTTCAGATAAACCAGCAGCTTTTTCATAGATACTCCCTGTAATCCAATGCATTGAAAATTCGATTGTCCTGTGTTGATACACGATATTTACAGCAAAATTCAAATACGATTTTATGCGGCGCTCACATTCGAATGATATTTAGTATGCCCTCTGCCGCACAGAAAAAACCCTGCCGCACTCATTCACTACAGAATCGATGCTGCAGGGTTCTCTTCATTCATACGCCCAATCCTCTCACTCTATTTGTACATCTCGCGCCAGTCCAGATCACCGCGATCCAGAGCCAGCACCATAATCTCCGCCGTCGCCAGATTCGTAGCCAGCGGTATATTGTGGAGATCGCACTGCTTCTGAATATTCGCAATCGCGATATCATGGGAATTTGTCGACATCGGATCATTCAGGAAAATGACGAGATCGATGATATTGCTCTCGATATCCGCGGTCAGCTGCTGCACGCCGCCAAGCGGCCCGGGAAGATATTTCCGAACCGTCATATTTGTGACTTCCTCAATCAGCCTCCCGGTCGTGCCTGTCGCATATAATGTATTTCTGCCAAGTATCCCGCGGTACGCGATACAAAAATTCTGCATGAGTTTCTTTTTTGATTCATGTGCAATCAGTCCGATATTCATGTGCGCCCCTCCCCAAAAGCCGTATGCTTAAGTGTCATACTCCAAGAGACCTGTACGATGACTATTCCTCACACGACACTACCGAAATAACCTGCCAAATCCATATTAACGTAATTTTTCAGTCAGCGCAAGTGAAAATATACAAAAAGCACAATTTTTTTTCCATGCATATATTACAAATCTTCACAAAAGACACGATATCCCTGCTTTTGCGACAGATTTTTGTTCTCAGATAAAGGACAAACCCTTCCCCTGTCAAAACAGTATTCTATCGATCCCACTTATCACAGAGCGCGTTAATCTGATCTGCAAATTTCGCCAGGTCCTTATTGCTGCCCTCCTTATTCTTGTGGATGACAGCCAGCAGGCGCTGTCCTGCAGCAAGAAGACGATCAAATACAGAGGAAACGCCCTTCTTCTTCGCCGCAGTCTTCTTTTCTGCACGCTTTCTGCTGCCGAGAACCACACAGGCATTCTGCACCAGATCATAGGAATCCCCACTGTAAGGTGCGATTGCCGGCGCGCCGGTGACCTCCGTCAGATGAGCCGCAAACTCGTCCGTCACAGCATCCTCTCCGTGCACCACGAAAATCTGCTTCGGCTTTTCCGGCATTCCCTGTACCCAGGCGGTAAGATGGTTCCGGTCCGCATGGCCGCTGATGCCCGGCAGATTCAGGATCTGCGCGCGCACCTGCACCGTCTCGCCGAACAGCTTTACCTCCGTCGCGCCGTTTAACAGGCTGTGTCCCAGCGTCCCCGGCACCTGGTAACCCACAAAGACAATGGTACACTCCTCCCGCCAGAGGTTATGTTTTAAATGGTGACGGATCCGTCCTGCCTCGCACATGCCGGACGCGGAAATGATCACTTTCGGCTTTTTGTCAAAATTGATTGCCTTGGAGTCCTCGCTCGTCACGGATTTGACCAGACCCGGAAACTGGATCGGATTAATCCCCTGCTGTATCATCGCCAGATCTTCCGCGCGGAAACACTCGCTGACATTTTCATTGAAAATATTGGTTGCTTCCACGGAAAGCGGGCTGTCCATATAAACCTCAAATCCCGGAAAAGCAGGCAGCATATTGTTCTGCTTGATCTTTCTCAGGTAATACAGCATCTCCTGCGTCCGCCCCACGGAAAAGGCCGGTATCACGACATTGCCGCCGCGGGAAAAGGTAGCCGCCAGCACCTTCGCCAGCTCCGTGGCATAGTCGGGCGGCACCGTGTGCAGCCGGTCGCCGTAGGTGGATTCGATAATCAGATAATCCGCCGCGCCCGGCTTCTCCGGGTCGCGGATCAGCGCCCGGTTCCCGTTTCCGAGGTCGCCGGAGAAAATCAGCTTCCGGCTCTCTTTGCCCTCCGTCACGCGAATCTCAATAAAAGAGGAGCCAAGCAGATGCCCGGCATCCTTAAAGCACGCTTCCAGACCCTCGCAGACCCGGATTTTCCGGTCGTACGGACAGGGCACAAAATGCTGCAGCACGCCCTCCGCATCCGCCACGGAATACATCGGCACGACTTCCGGGCGGCCCGCACGCTGCGCCTTGCGGTTCTTCCATTCCGCCTCCGATTCCTGAATGTGGGCACTATCCTTCAACATAATGGCGCACAGCTGCGTCGTCGCATTGGTCGCGTAAACTTTTCCCCGAAAACCTCTCGCGTACAACAGCGGCAGCAGACCGGAGTGATCAATGTGCGCGTGCGTGATAAAGACATAATCGATGGAAGCCGCGTTGACCGGGATCTCCTGATTCTCATAGATGTCAGCCCCCTGCTCCATCCCGCAGTCAATCAGAATATGCTGATCGGCAAATTCTAAAAAGTGGCAGCTGCCCGTCACTTCGTGGGCGGCGCCGATAAAAGTTAGTTTCATACCTTCCCTCCTTTTGGCTGGGGGATTGTGAGACTCATTCATTGCATGGTCAAAAGAAACGAATCCAACCAGGGCACATCTAAGCGCCCTTCTTTGGATTGTTTCTTTTTCCCATGCATTATAAAATAGGTTGAGTCTCACAATCCCCCAAATTTACGTTCTCGCAACATATACAACACAATCCTTTCAGGCACCACCAGGCTACACATGCTTCTGCACTTACACTATCTATGCACAAAGTAAGTATGTATATTCGGATCACTTTGGGACTGCAAAACCATAAGCCATCCTCTGGCAAAATGTACCTCCTTACAGGCAGTAGGTACCCTCCAGATAATTCACAAACTGCTGCGCCGTGCGCCCGGAGATGCCGCCGTGGGCGAGCTCCCACTTGTTGGCCTCGGCCTTTAGTTCCTCATCGGAGAGGGTGATGCCCGCCCGGCGGGCAAGCTGAATGACGATATCAAAATATTCCTTCTGGCTCGGCCTGGAATAATTGATCGTGACGCCGAAGCGATTGACCAGCGAAAGTTTTTCCTGCATGGTGTCGGAGCGGTGCAGCCCGTTCTCCTGCTCCATATCGCTGCGGTCGTTCCAGGTCTCCCGGATCAGATGGCGGCGGTTGGATGTCGCGTAGATCAGCACATTATCCGGCTTCGTCTCCACGCCGCCCTCTATCACCGCCTTCAAGAATTTATACTCAATCTCAAACTCCTCGAAAGAGAGATCATCCATATAAATGATAAACTTATAATTTCGATTCTTGACCGCTGCGATGACGTTGGAAAGATCCTGAAACTGATGCTTGTAAATCTCGATCATACGGAGACCGTCGGGATAAAATTCGTTGACGATCGCCTTGATACTCGTCGATTTTCCGGTGCCGCTGTCGCCGAAGAGCAGGACATTGTTCGCCTTTCTTCCGCTGACAAACGCCTCCGTGTTATCCACCAGCTTCTTTTTCTGGATCTCATATCCGACGAGGTCGTCCAGCATGACTTTTTCCATATTGTTAATCGGAAGGAACCGCAGTCCGTCCGCCCCGCTGCCGGAGATCCGGAACGCCTTATTCAGACCGAACATTCCCACGCCGTAATCCCGGTAAAACCCGGTGACGGCATTAAAAAATCCCTGTACATCCGCCGCCTCCTCCAGCTTCCGGCTCAGCTCCTGCACTTTCTCGCTGACATTTTTGTTGTACATCAGCTCTTTTTTCGCAATCGCATGGTAATCCGAGATCTGTGTAAAACAATCTATATCCAATGCCATCTCAATCGCAGAAAAATCATAGTCGAACAGCGCTTTGATCGCGGCAAAATCGTTGTACGCGAAATGATTGACGCTCCCCTCATTGGCCCCGATCTTCTCACAGGTGATGCTGAACGGATTCTCGTTCGTGATCATAAAATACGCCAGATAATTGTGCCAGAGATTCTTATCAAAACCGTAATCCGTCGCGATCGTCAGCAACCGTTTGATCTGCGTATATACCCGGCGCGTCAGCACCGCCCGGTCTGCCGTCCCCGCCTCAAAATCACGAAAAATCTCCCCCATCTGATACAGGAGGCTGTCCTCCGGGATATCCCCATACATGATTAACTTTGCAATTTCCTGATACATGACACAAATCCTTTCATTTCCATTCCAATACTGTCTTTCCTTTTCAAAGCAGCCAGACTTTACTCCATCAGGTTACCCTGTACTCTACTGTTCCCTCCAGAAAAGCAAGCAGTATATTCTGCGGGGCATCGTAATAAAAGCTGCTGTTATAATCATCAATCTTTTCACTGACAAAAGAATGATAAGCTTCCATCAGTGCATCCACCACGGGAACCTGCTTCTCTTGCGAAATACCGAGTATCAGTCTTTTATATACTTTACCGATATCCCAGTGGCTCGGAACCGCATATTTTGCTTTCGCAACATTATCAAAAGAACCTTCTTTGATTCCCGCAGTATCGATCAGATCGTCGCTCACCTGATCGATATTATCACTGTGATAAACATCCGCCAGATTATAAATTCTGGAAATCGTATCTTTTCCCAGTGCATCCACAACATCCGCACGCTTATTTTTCGTCTTCCTGGCAATATAGTCAATCAGGCTGCAGGTAAAAAACAAATCATTGCTTTTCTTTTCTTCCCGTCCTGTCATCCTGCAGACACCTCCTCACTCGAAACGTATTCCAGACATCGCAATGCTTCTTCCGTACAAAAACAGATCTGATGCGTCGGATACTTAAACTTTGCAAGCGACCAGAACTGATCTCTGGTTATAATTCCATCTATATAGTCAGAAATATAGTTATAAATCTGATCATTTGCCATAGCGCCTATCACCATATCATAGTCATGCGGTTCTCCATTCCGGCAGGCTATGATAAAATCCAGCCACTCCTCCGTCATATCCGTAAATTCCAGAATATTTAATCCGGTATCCATCCGCACGGTATAAGTGCAAAGCATTGGCGTATCATATCTTCTCGCCCAGCGCTCCGCCTGTTCTCGGATAACCGTGCAGTAAAATCCCGGACCGAAATCTTTCGTGTTTCTTCTATTTATAATCTTTGGATGCATCACGGCCATATAACTGCCATGGTAAACCGTCATTTTCCCCATCTGAACACTCCTCAATGAAAAATCTATGAGATCATTATAAAATACTGCAAGGATAAAAACAAGGTTGATTTAACTTGCTGCAAACCATAAATGCAAGACAGCCGCTTCCTTTCGGAAACGGCCAGCCTGTACCAATTATATTTACTATTACTTTCTATTACGATTTCTTACCATCCAAACAACGTCATTTTTTTCTCTGTCTCCTCCTTCACGGCTCCCGTAAGCCCCTGCATCATCTCTGCAGCGGAGCAATGACCTATGTTCAGCTCCTCTTTTGCTGCTTTGGCATATGCCAGATTAATATCCGTAAAAATATTTACTTTACTGATGCCCTCAGATATCGCCATACGAAAGTCCTCATCGCTCAACCCCGAACCGCCATGCAGCACAAGAGGCGTATCAATAATGGATGCTATCTCGCGGATTCGCCCGAAATCCAGCCTGGGAGGCAGCTTATATGCACCATGAGCGGTGCCAACAGCGATAGCCAGAGCATCAATTCCGGTATATTCGGAATACTCTCTGGCCTGAACCGGATCTGTGTAAAAAGACGCTGGATCTTCGTTTCCGTCATTATCTCCCACATGTCCCAGTTCCGCTTCAATCGTTGCACGATAAGCATGCGCGATGGCCGTCATCTCCCTGACCCGGTCCCGGTTTTCATCATAAGGTACGGTAGAGCAGTCGTACATAATGGATGAAAAACCCAGCTGTAACGCACGAATGCACTCGTTCCTCTGCAACCCGTGGTCAAAGTGCACCACCACCGGAACCGAAGCCCGCTCCGCCATTGGCAGCAACATATCCGCAATTACCTCTAACGGTGTAAACGGTAATAATATCTCCGCTGTTCCTACAATTACCGGACAGTTTTTTTCTTCTGCAGCCAGAATTACCCCGCGTGCCATTTCTGTATTCAGAGTATTAAACAAACCAACACCCTTTTTGTTTTTTCGCGCCTTGGGAAGTACATCATTTAAATTTGCTAACATTTTCCTTCCTTTCCTCACCGGATTACCGGTGTAATTTCTCCCATCCAGATGCAATCCGCGCATCCATCTCTTCAAAAGTTTTCAAACCACTGATCGCATCATAGCCTTCTACACAACAGGCTCCGGCAGCAGCCGCGTACCGAACGCACTCATACCAGCTATAGCCGCCCTTCAGCACAGCACATAAAAATGCCGCAATACTGGTGTCTCCCGCTCCAGTTCCGGACAGAACAGCATCCGGCTGAAAAGAAGATTCAAAATGCCGGATCCCTTCCCATGACGCAAGAGTCTCTCCCAGGCCACCGCCAATCCGGCACAAATCCTCCTTTTGCCCTGCAGCAAGAAACATACCCGGCACTCCGCACTTGATCAGCACGATTTTTGCACCCCAGGAAATCAATTTTTCCGCCAGCGGCTCGATATCCTCCGGCTGTAAAACAGTTGTAATATCCTTCCCCGATGCCCGTTCTGTCCACTCCGCAAAACGTTCACGGTCAATCATAAATGCCAGTTCCTCCGCACTGGGTACAAAAAAATCTACATAAGGCATTACTTTCTGCAATAATTCCTTCCAGTCAATTCGGCCGGATGCGGAATGCGCATCCACCGCTGCCATATCCAGAGAGGTTGCTGTCCCCAGCATTTTTACTCTGCGGAACATCTCTGCAAGCTCTTCTCCGCCATCACTATAAAACCGCTTCATCAAAGGCGGATAACCAAAATGAAACATTTGTGCCTCAGCCACCGTTTTATAATTGAGATCAGAGGCGCAAAAGGTATCATTTGCCCCGGAATGATGAAGAAACATCCTGTCAACACCTTTGGGAGCAAGAACAATCGAATAAGATGTGCTTTCATTTTCAGACACAATCAGCCCCTCTCCCGCTCCATATTGATCCAACTGACGCTTTACCATAAGACCGAAATCATCTGTACCGATTTTGCCCATCAGCGTTACATCTGCACCCAGGATCTTCATGCCCAGTCCTGTATTCGCTACACACCCCCCAATATGGATATCCGCTGCCCCCGTCTGGCAAAGACATCCCGGTGTCAGAAGATTCTGAATTTTCACAGCTTCATCATTAAAAAATTCCGGCATAATATCCAGACAAATATGTCCTGCCACCACTGCTTTTCTATTTCCTGTTTCTTTTTGCATTTTTGTTCTGTCTCCCTGTAATTAACCCGCATACCGCGAGTTTTCTTTATTGACAATAATCTCCCGCTTCTCTTATAATCATGTACAGGAGGAAATCGCCATGCATTATGACCTCGAAGGCAGGCAATATGAGACCGTAGACCATTCTACCATCAACCATATGTCTTTTTATATCCTTGACATTGTTTACTGTGGCGCCCACGCTCATTCTGACTTTGAAATTCTTCAGGTCATCCATGGCTCTCTGCATATTTCTACGAAAGACGGCGGATTTGACCTGATGCCAGGTGAAGTGGCTCTCTTTAACTCGCATGAGTTTCATATGTGCCATTCCAATGATTCTGCTCCCTGCTGCGTTCTGGTTTTGCAGTTTAACCCGGCTTTCTGCCGCTCCTACTTCCCCGAGATTTCCTATATACATTTTGGGGTCAATCAGATCTCTGACGCTCTTTCCCCGGAATATGTAGAAGAAATCAAACATATCTGCTTTAACATTGGCTACAATTTTTTCGGCCAGAAAATAGCTTTTGAATTCCGGTGCATCAGCGATGTAAACCGACTGTTCAGTTACCTTCTGAGCTTTGTCCCTTACACCACATATTCCGAAAAAGATTATCTAAACCAGCAAAATACCAAACACAGAATGAGCCGTATCATTGAATATATCAGAAGCCATTACCAGGAAAAACTGACCTTGTCAGAGATTGCCTCCAAAGAAAGCCTGAGTTCCACTTACCTGTCATCCTTTTTTCGAAAAAACATGAATCAATCCTTTCAATCCTATTTGAACAATCTCCGATTTGAGCATGCACTCTATCTCTTACAGCATACCAGCCGGACAATCATGGACATCTGTATTGACAGTGGTTTTTCAGACAGCAAATATCTGACCAAAATGTTCATGAACGTTTACCATATGACTCCAAACGATTACCGCAAAAACATACTGTCAGGTAATATTCCCATATCTACCTTAAAGGAAACCCACTCTTCCGAGGAATATAAATATACTGCAGCGGAATCGCTCCAGATTCTGCGAAAGTATCATCAGTTTCGATGCGACGACGGCAGTTTCGTAAACTATATCGACTAAGGGAAGCGCACCTGTTCCGGTGCGCTTTTTCCTTTCCTCACTCAGCAGTATTTCGCCAGAATCTTTCGCTCCATTTCCACATGCTCTCTCACATAATCAAAAGAGCTTCTTCCCGGTTTAGTCTGCCCCTCAAATTCAGACACAACATAGCCTGAATAACCGCAGTCCACCAGTACCTTCAGCACCTCATCATATGGTATCGTTGACTCTGTGCCGTCTTCCAGAATGTCAATAAACTTGCCATGCATATGCGGACAGTATTTCATAATCTTTTTCAGCCCCTCATAATCCGGAACCCTGGAAAACTGCATATAACCATACATAGATTCAAACATCCCCATCTCCTGAGGCCCCGCCTGTTTTTCAGCCATTAACGCACGCCCCTGTTCCCGGGATACACCGTCATATCTCAGCGAAACGGCATAATCGAGGATCTCTTTCCTGGCGCCGCCGGCAACAGCCCGATCAAACTCTGCCTTGTTCGGACGGTTCGCCAGCATTCCAAAATCAGGAACAAATCCCAGATATTCGGAACCGGTTTCCTCAAACATATTATAATATTCCATCATAGCCGGACTGGTCGGAGTTTCCGGATTATGAATTTCAATGGTAAGAATAACACCATATTTTCTCGCATATGGCTCAGCCATCTGCATTACTTTCGGGGAAATCAGATACTGGCTTTTTAATACCGGGCATTCTAATCTGTGTGCGTTCTGCAGATCCTGAATGACATTTTTTAGCATTTCATTTGCATTCAGATTGCGATCCCATCTTTTTCCTCTGTCCATATTGGCACTCAAAGCGACGAGTTTTACACCATAGGCTCTCTCCATACGCTTCAACTCACCTGCATAGGCATCACTGACATACGGATAATCCGGGAACATAGTCGTCTCCACAATTTCTATCCCATCCATATCAAGTTCTGCACAATGTTGATACATATCCTCCAATGTTGCTTTATCATCAACCCATTCCGCTGCATAAGAATGCGTCGTTACACCCAGTTTTAACTGACTCATTTTTTCACCTTCCTCCTTTTACCTTGTGTGTTCCACGAGAGTCATTACCTTTTCATCACAACTGTCTACCGGAGTATAGCCATACTCTGCTCCCGGCAGCGGAAGATAAGGGCAGCGAAACATCAAAGTAAGTTTTACATTGTGCTCCCCGGAAGTCAGACCTCCATCTTTGCACACCTTAATCACTGCAGCATCTTTAATACTCCAGAACTCATAAAATGCTTCTCTCAATTCCCATACGGCAAATTCCTTCCCATTTATGCAAAACCGGATATCCTGATCTTCTACTTCCTGATGATCCACCTCCACTTTCAGCTGATCAATCACGGAGAGGTAGTGCCCTCTGTAATAAGCCAGGCGAACATCAAACTGATAACCGGCTATACCTGAATTTTCATAATAATTCATCAGAGTACCATCTCTGAGTGTCTCTGTCAGTTTTACTTTCATTACAAATCCCATTCGAATCTATTCCTCCTGTTCATAGATCTGCTTGCTGTCTACTGCTGACTGTTTTCGCTTACTGCATGTCTTTCCGCCAGAATTCTGGAATTCTCCTCCATCTTTTCATTATTCAGATTATAAAACAGAATGGGAATCACACCAGCTGCACAGAATATTGCCGGAAGAATATTGGTCGCAATATTAATACCGGTCAGAGCGCGTGATGTCTGCTCCGCATTCGCCACATAACCCATGGCACCCATAATCGCCAGACCGACACTTCCGCCTACTGCTGTTGCCAGTTTTGCAAACAGATTTACCATAGCATAGATTGTTCCGTCCAGACGGATCCCCTTACGCACTTCACAGTCATCAATAGCAGGAGCAATCAAACCACTCAGCATACCGGTCTCATAATTAAATACCCCGACAAATACAAGGCACACAATGATTGCTGTTATATTTGTAAAGTCAATCAAATACAAAGCAAACAATGCTGCAGCTCTTCCGATGAAAGCAATGATAATCAGGGGCTTTCGGGCAATCGGAATCTTGGGAACCACATATGTCGGAATAATTGCGCATGCAGTAGGCACTACCATCAGCACACCGACTATGGCATATGCCTGACAGCAGTACATATAATAGTATACTGCTACTCCAAGACGTCCAAAGGTACAAAGCATACTGCATAAAAGGGAAAACATAATAGCCAGAACCGCTCTGTTTCCGAAAATATAGCTAACCAGCTCTTTGAAAGTTGCTTTCGTTTCCTGAGGTTCTGCGAAATAGACCTCTTTTGTCGTTGCAAAGGTTATAAAAAACAGAATCAGACCCACAATCGTAAATACCACACCGGTTAGAAAATAACCCTTTGCATTTGCTTCTCCGCCACCCAGTTTTGTAATAAGCGTCATGGTAAACAAATTCATCGCGGCGGATCCGACAAATGTAAACGCTCCTTTCAGATTTGCCAGGTCACCTCTGGATTTGTTATTGGTTGTAAGCGTAGACTGCAGACTCATATAAGGAACATTCACTAATGTATAAAGCATACCAGCCAGAATATAAGTAACTGTGCAGTATATGATTTTTAACTCTGTGGAAGAAGCATTCGGCACATGCCATACCAGAATACTGACAATACCCAGAACCGGCGCTCCGAAAAGGATCCACGGGCGATAACGCCCATACTTTTTATGCCGGTGCCGATCTGCGATATTACCCATGATCGGATCGTTAATGGCGTCCCAGACCCTGGCAGCCATAAATATAATACTCACTACAAACGGAGCAAGTCCTACAATATCTGTATAAAACACAGACAGATAAGATCCCCAGAAAGCAAAGAAAAACTGCCCTCCCATTTCTCCCATACTGAACCCCAGCTGCTTTCCAAATCCCAGTTTAATATCGGTCGAAATACGACCCGTCTCATTTTGATTCATTTACCAAATCTCCTTTTCTTTTATCAGTTATCACCTCTGCTTCTATGTTTCGGAAATACTGCAGTGATTTCACTGCACCTTCTAATACGTCTTCAGCCGGAACACTCCCCTCCAGAGTGATAAACCCCTGATAATCGTCCCGACACAGCATTTGCAGATGCTTACCGAAATCTACTTCGCCGGTACCAAAGTCTACTCTCTGAAGATGCCGACCAAACACGTCAGACATTTCTGTCTGCTCGCTTGTAAACCCCAAATCCTTAAAATGAACCGCTGCTACTCTGTATTTGAACTTTTCATATGTGTCTTCCGGATTCTCCAGCGCAAGCAGCGGATTTCCGGTATCATGGGTATACTGTAATTCAGGCACATCAGCAAACAGACGAAGCATCTCTCCATTACTGCAAAGCGGCACTGCAATACTTTCCAGTGTTTCCGTGGTAACAGTCAGCCCTTTTTTCCTGCCATAAGCCACACACGCTTTCAAACCGGATACGATATTATGATATGCCTGCTCCCTGGATATACCTTCCTCAGCACGGTACACGGATGGCATTAATAAAATATTCCGGCAGCCAGCATCCGCCGCCTGATCCATAATCTGCTTCGCATTCTCAAACAAAGCCTCAAATTGTTCCCTGCTCACAGCATTTACAAAAGGAATAATCGCATTCACAGCCGACAATGTCATGTCATACTGAGTCAGAATCTCCCTCGCTTGCTTTCCCTCTTCTTCGAAGTGGAAACTCATCATATCAATTCCATCAAATCCATTCTCTTTTGCAAATTTAACGCAGGCCTCGAAATCCATAGTTCCATTCTTTATGGGAATGCCGCGTTCGTTTAAAAAAGAAAAAATATCATCCAGAGACGCATCCTCTTTCTCAAATCCCATGCTTTTCGCCATTGAGCGATGGATAAAGCTTGGCCGCGTAACTTTTATCTCGCTGTCTATCATCAGGGACATTAAACTATACTTCATACTGTCGCTCCTTTATTCAGTCCGGATTGCATCATCAAATGCAATATCAGACGGCGAAAAATTCAGTTTCTTTGTAAATTCGCAAGCTTCTGTTGCCCCAAACACACGCTCCATTCCGCTGTCTTCCCACTCCACCGAAAGCGGTCCCTCATAACCGGCGGTATTCAAAATACGGATGATTTTATCAAAATCCACATCCCCGTGACCGGGCGATACGAAATTCCATCCTCTGCGGGGATCCCCAAAAGTAATGTGAGAACCCAGAATACCGCTTCGTCCGTCGAGTTGAACCGCTACATCTTTGATATGTACATGGTATACCCGATCCATAAAGTCGTAGAGAAACATAGTGGGATTCACCCCCTGCCAGATCAGATGGCTTGGATCAAAATTAATTCCGAGTGTTTCCCGATATCCGAAAGTCTCCAACAGCTTCTTTGTCGTATAATAATCATAGGCAATTTCTGTCGGATGTACCTCCAGAGCAAACTTTACGCCGCATCTGTCAAACTCATCAAAAATCGGTGTCCAAAGTGCTCTGATCTCCTCATAACCGGACTCGACCATCTCCTCTGTCGTCTGTGGAAAAGAATACCACATTTTCCAGATCGGCGATCCCATAAATCCTGTCACCACTTCCACACCCATATTTTTTGCAGCTCTGGCTGCATACATCATCTCCTGTATTCCCCATTCCCGGATTTTTTCCGGCTGTCCGGCAAATTCAGCAGGTGCAAAACCATCCAGACGCGGATCCCACACGTCACCAACACATTGTCCCGGCAGGTGCGCCGCAATCGCAGTACAGGTCAGGCCATATTTTTCTATCATCGCCTTTGTCTCGCTGACATAATCCATATCCTCTGCAGCCTTTTTTAAATTAATCTGTCCCCAGCTTGCAATCTCCAATCCTTCATAACCCATTTTCCCGGCCAGACTGCAGATTTCCTCTAATGTCAGATCTGCCCACTGAGCAGTCATAAGTGTTACCGGTCTCTTCATTTTTTCCTCCTCTCATATTCACAGGTACTGTTTTTATCTTAATTTTCTCCTGTTTTATTCTGCCTGTCTTAAATGTCACTCAGAGAAATCCACACATTCCCTTCCCGGCTGCTTTTTAAACATGCCTCCACAAAAGCAAGTCCTTCTGCTCCGTAAGCAATATCCGGATAGTCCGCCATATCTTCTGAAAAGGTACCTTCCTCTCTGGCGCAGATGCACTCCGTAAAATTCCGGTATAAATTACCCATTGCCTCCAGCCATCCTTCCGTATGACCCGCGGGAAGCCTCCCATATTTCGATGCGGAGGAATAAATACTCTCGTACCCTCTGTGCAATTCAGTAATCGTCCCATCCGCTCGGATTACCGTAACTTTTTCAGACTCTTCCTGAGACCAGAGAATTGTTCCTTTGCTTCCGTAGATTCTGACTTTCAATGCATTATCGCTTCCGATCGCCACCTGAGAAGTCCAGTAAACTCCGGAGGCTCCGTTTTCAAATTCCACCAGCACTGTATCATTATCATCAAGAACACGCCCCGGAACAACCACATCCATTTTTGCCAGAACTTTTTTGATTTTCAGTCCGGTCATCATAGCTACTGCATTCTCCACATGGGTACCCAGATCTCCCAGGCAATTTACGTTTCCGGATTTTTCCGGATCACATCTCCATGCTCCCTGCTTTCCTCCGGAGTTGTCCTCAAAAGCCAGCCACCCCTGCGGGTATTCTGCCATCACCATCCTGACATCCCCGATATCACTGTTACGCACCATTTCCCGCACATGTTTCGCAGTAACATGCCCCATATAAGTGTAGGTTACCATGAACAGGAGATTTTTTTCCTCAGCCAGTTTCTGCAACTCCACCGCCTGTGCATAGGTTACTGTGACCGGCTTGTCACAGACAACATGTATTCCTGCCTCCAAAAATGCTCTGCACATCTCAAAATGCATATAATTGGGGGTTACGATTACAACAAAATCAATGCCATCCTCTCTTTGTGCTTCTTTTTCGGCCATCTCCTTATAATCACAGTAACAGCGGTCGGAATCCAGACCTGTCTCTTTTGCAATCTGCACAGATTTTTCCATGCTTCTGGAAAAAACTCCAGCCGCGAGTACTGCATTTCCGTCAAGCTGAATCGCTCTTCTGTGAGCCGCGCCTATAAACCCATCCGGACCTCCGCCTATCATTCCGTAATTTAATTTTCGTGACATTTCCTTCTCCTTTCCGGCTCCGCAAAACCGATCTTATATAATCCCCATCAACAAATTCATTACATACATCTCAAGACCTTCAAAATCTCTGGTCTCCACACATTTCTTCTGGAAATCATAATCAAACCTTTTTACTTTATCTTCCAAAGCCTGCACAATCTTCAGGCTGTTCTCCAGATGTTTATAACTGTCTTCATCCGTAGTCGTACGCATTGCTTTTACATCGAGACCCACATATTCTCCGTTGGATCCGAAATTGTTCTCCACCAGAACTTTAACCTGGTTAAATGCCTGACGCAGATTCTCTACCCCAAATGATTTATCCTGGTCAAATTTGATCCCATTCTGGTCATTCAGATGCACGCCCCACAATTTTCCCATCGCCATGGCAAATCCAATTTCGTGCGCCGGATCCAGGCCTGCCAGAATAGCGTGTGCGGATTCCAAAAGCCCGCCAACACGGGACGGATCAATCGTTGCAGCTGACACACCCATAACATGTCCCATCGTCCCGCAGATACTCCGGTCAATCGGCTCATTAGGTTTCGGCTCAATCATAATTTTAATATCGGCATCATAGCGAAGCATTTCATTGATTGCCTCTACCAGTTGCCTGGTAGCCCAGACAGAGCTCTTGCTTTCCGCGCAAAGTGTGCCTTCTCTTGCAAGCCAGAGCACAACCTTGTCTGCTCCCAGTTCATTTGCAATATCAATCGACCGCTTTGCTCGCCACATGGCAAACTCTCTGTCATCCTCGCTGGTAGACATAAACCCGCCGTCCACTGTGTGGGGATCCATCCAAAGTCTGGGAGCTACAAACTCCGCAGCCAGATGATACTTATCCAACAGGGCTTTTACTTTTCTTGCCTCCTCCTTAATTTCTTCTTCCGTAAGCTCATTGATGTTCGGCACTGCATCGTCATCGTGAAACTGGATAGCCGAGAAACCCATCTCAGAAAACTTCTTAATTTTTTCTTCAAACGGGATCTCTGCTCTGGTGGCTGGCCCGTAAGAGTCTGCTCCGCTGTGAACATTCCATGGACCTACTGAAAATTTAAACTGTGACATATCGTGTCTCCTTTCTTTTCGACCTCTTCGTTGTCTGTGAATCTATCATAGCAGTTACCAATTAGTCACTCTATGACAATTCTGTTCTGGGAAATATGACAAATAAACTATTTGAATCAAATAATATAATCACGGCTGGCACATGCATAAAATTCCGGTTTTCTGCTAACACTTTCATAGATAGTAACGACTGCAACGAAACCCTTCCCGTTTATACAAGAAAGGAGCCACCCATGCACATCGTATTCATCACTCCGGCCAGCACACTCCGCCGCTTCCCCGTTTACCGCCTGGGAAGCCGGTTTTACGGGCATCCGAACGCCATCACCGGTCCGCTGATCCTCGGCGGCATTTTAAAGAAAGCCGGCCATACCGTGGAAGTATATGAAGAGCTGAACGGAAAACTGCCTCTGAAGAAATGTCTGAAAAAGGCGGACGTCTTTTCCATCTACACGATGACCTCCACCGCGCCCAGAGCCTATGAGCTCGCCGAAATCATCCATGCAAATTCGGATGCCAAAGTCATCCTTGGCGGCATTCACGCCTCCGCGCTCCCCGACGAGGCAGCGCAGCACGCCGACCATGTCATCGTGGGCGAAGGGGAATCCGCCATTCTCGATGTCGTGGAAGGACGAATCACGGACAAAATCATCCGAACTGCGCCGCCAACCGATCTGGACGCCCTGCCGCTGCCGGATTACAGCATTCTGAAAACGCCCTGCGACTGCGCCAACATTATGACCACCCGGGGCTGTACTTACCGCTGTACCTTCTGCACTACCTCACGGATGTTTGCACCGTACCGCCAGCGCAGTGTGGACAGCGTCATCAATGAAATTCGCTCTTATAAAAAAATGGGATTTCGCTACATGAATTTTGAGGACGACAATTTTACCGCCGACAAAGAACGGGCAAAGGAAATCTGCCGCCGCATGATAGAGGAAAATCTTATATTTAAGGAAACTTTTTTCTTCGGGCGCACGGACATAGCCGACGACGAGGAATTGATGACTCTGTTGAAAAAAGCACACTTAAACCGCGTGCTCATCGGCATTGAATCCCTGAATGAAAAGGCACTGGAAGAGATTCATAAAGGGCAGCACCGGGATGACATCGTCCGGGCAGCCAAAGCCTGCCGTAAGCATAAACTCCGTCTCTTCGATCTGATTTTCCTCGGTTTAGAGGCAGCCACCAGAGAAGACATCCGAAAAGCCGTCCGCTTTGCCAAAGATCTGGACGCCTACCAGCTGCAGCCCGCCATCCTGACCCCCTATCCGGGCACCCCGGTCTATCAGCAGTTTGACGCCGAAAACCGGATGATCGTCCCCGACTGGGAACAGTATGATATGATGAATGTCACTTTCCGTCCCGCAAACCTGAGTCCCTGGGAGCTGCAGGAGGAATTTTACCACGCGGTCACACATTTTTACACATTCCGCTCCGCCATCCGGATTGGGAAGATTTTCGGATGGGGATACGCCATACGACGCCTGGGGCTGGCATTTTTCTCTAAAGCCGGGGCGTTCGGCGCGCGGTTTGCCGCGGAGCATGCAAAAGGAACATTCTATTATAAACTCAAACACGGTGTCTATGAGGAAGAACAGGCGAAGGGCAGACCGGTGCTTTACCAACTCTCAGAAAATGATCAGGAAAACAATTTTCTAACATGGGAAAAGGAGCGGCTGATCAGTTAGCTGCTCCTTCTTTCTTCCATTTTCTATAAATCATTTACTTTGTTATCTTTATCTTTTTCTTGCTGCTCCAAGCGGAATAATAATATTTACCATTGACTTTTTTATACGTTCTTACGCTGACGTAGTAAGTCTTTCCTATTGTACGGCGGGTTACGGTAGTGCTGGTACTGGATGCACCGGAAATTGTTTTTGTTCCACTGTTCTTTGTAAAGCTGCTGTCAGTCGCATACCGGATCTGATATCCCGTCACACTACTCTTTTTCGCCCATGTTGCCTTTAATGTTTTCTTTTTTATATTGGTCAAAGATTTAAATGTCGGCGTTTCCAGACGTACAATGGTCTTTCCTGTTGTATTATATTTGCTGATCGCCGTTGTCCCATTCACGCATCTGACTGAATAGGAATATTGTGTTCCGTTTTTCGCAGTTTTATCTGTATAAGAGGTAGATGTCGTATATCCTAATGATTTCCAGGAACCACTAGCTGTTTTACGCAGCACCTGATACTTTGACGCACCGCTGACGGAGTTCCATGTAACCTTCACTCCACTCGATGTATTTGCAGGTGCTTTTAATGTAGGCGTCGAAAGCAGTTTCACTGTAATCTTAACAGTTTTGCTTGCCTTTTTATAATTTGCAGTAGCTCCCGCGGAAACAGTGATCGTCGCAGTTCCCGTACCCTTTGCTGTCACAACACCTTTTGAAGATACTGTCGCAACAGAAGTATTTGAAGATTTATAGGAGATACTTCCATCTCCGGATGTTTCCGCCGTAATTGTTCCGGTTTTGGTTTTTACCAGAGTCTTGCTGGTAGGTGAAACAGTCAACGTCTGGCTTGCCTTCTCGATGGTATAATCCGCAGTACATTCTCCGAGATAATTTCCTATTCCGGTAACTGTAATTGTATAAGATCCCGCATCCACAGGCAAATCGGAACTGTAAGAGACCGTATAGTCCGTATCTAAAGTCAAATCCTTCGTTCCGTCATTCACGGTCACAGTCGGCTTTTGTTCGTCTCCATTGTATGTGAAAGAGGTCTGATCCAGGCTTATCCACGAATCACTCAATTCGTATGATGCATCCTCATCATCTGTATCCTCTGCGATGACTGTTTCAGCCGTATCTAATGCCTCCATATCATCTGCCAGTTCCTCAGCCTGCACTGTCATTCCCAAAAGGACGCCGGAACTCGACCCTCCGCCGACTACCATCGCAGCCAAAGCGATTGCCAGGCTTCTCTTTCCGACATTCTTAAAAAATTTTCGCTTACCTCTGCTCATCACACCTTTTCCTCCTTGAAAAGCTCTTGTATATAAAATATTAAAAAACTTTCCAAACCACTATTTAAGCTTCAGATGTCTCTTTCTACTTCGTCCGGATCTCCAGCAGCTTCTCTTTTAGCTCATTCTCAATCCGCACCATTTCTTCCTCGGCCGCCTTTCTCTTCTCGCGACCCTCGCTCTGAATCTTCATCACTTCATCAAACGTGGAAATCAGAGACTCATTCGTATGTTTCAGGGTCTCGATATCCACGATGCCGCGCTCAGACTCTTTCGCCGTCTCAATCGTGGCAGTCTTTAAAACATCCGCATTCTTGCGCAGGAGTTCGTTGGTCATATCGGTCACTTCGCGCTGTGCTTTCGCCGCCTGGTTGGAATGTTCAATTCCCAACGCAAGCACCATCTGGCTCTTCCACAGCGGAATTGTGTTCACGATCGTGGACTGAATCTTCTCCGCCATGAGCGTATCATTGTTCTGCACCAGACGGATCTGCGGCGCAGTCTGGATCGAAATCACGCGGGTCAGCTCCAGATCATGCAGTTTCTTTTCAAAGCGCTCGCACTTATTTTCCAGGTCTTTCGCCGCCTGGGCGTCCTCCGGAAGCCCCGAGCGGTTTGCACGGTCTACAGCTGCCTGCAGTTCATTCGCGCGAACCTCAGCCAGCTTCTTCTTCCCGGCCAGAATGTACATGGATAATTCCTTAAAATAGGTAAGATTTACGTCATACATCTTGTCCAGCAGTGCGATATCCTTCAACAGGGTCTGCTGGTGGTTCTCCAGCGCCTCGCATACTGCCGTCACGTTGGTCTCCGCTTTCGCGTATTTCGCTTTCAGCGCAGTCGTGCGGTTCGCGGACTTTTTAAACAGTCCCTTGATTCCTTTCTCATTTTCGTCGATCTCAAAGCTTTTCAGCTCCGTTACCAGGGAGGTCAGCATACCGCCCACTTCCCCAAGGTCTTTGGTACGGACATTCTGCAGCGCGGTCTCCGAGAAATCCGCCATTTTTTTCTGCGTGCCCACGCCATACTGGAGAATCGCCTGGGAATTGTTGATGTCGATCTTCTGCGAGAACTCCTCCACCATCTTCTGCTCTTCCTCTGTCAAGTTGCTCTCATTAAAATCCTGTGCGTCCGACGCGGACAGTTCCGTCGTCCCGGACACAGCAGACGGAAGTTCCTGTGTGTCAGGTGTCACGTCAAAGGATAATGTCGGTGTGGTTGTCATGTCTTTTAAATCTACGCTCATAGTAGCCCCCTTATATTTTTTTGTTTCAATTATTTCCTCAGCCGCACTTCGCAGCAAGTACGAAGTACTGTCCTGAGTAGTTACTCTGCTTCTGTTATTTATACATTTTTCACTCAACCACCATCCATGAACCTCACATTTACTTCACAGACAGATGCTTCATTCTTATTTTTACATAAGCTTCATCCCTGAGCATGCAGCTCGTCCTCCTTCAGCCCATCCTGCGCCAGTATCGTATGCAGCACAGAAATATCCGAAGAGATATCCCAGGCCCGGTTCTCAAACAGGCTGTCCAGCAGCTTTTCATACGCCACATTCAGTGTGTCAATCGTCTTATCAATCTCAAGCTTAGTGGAAGAAATATTATCTCCCGCCACCGGCTGGGAATCCAGTTCCTGGTAGGCATCCAAAAGCTTTTTCGTCGTCGGAAGATAATAACTCATCAGTTTATTCAGTTCCGGCGCTACCTCCGGATGCGCACGGACCACGTCAAAAATCCGCGTCACCACGCGCTCCATGCGATCCAGCTTAGCCGAGATCTCCTCACCTGGGATCCGCTCGTTGGCCGCGTGAATATAGTCGATGTAATCTTTCCCTTTTTGAATCAGTTCTCTGCACTCCGGAGGAAGCTCTGCATCCGCTTTTTCAGCCTCCTGCTCTCTGCGTTTTTGCCGCTCCTGTTCTTCTGCCTGCCGCCTGGCCTGCGCCGCATAATCCTCCTGCGCAAGCCGGTATGCCTGATAAGCCTCGTCCGAAAGGATAAAGTAGTTCTGATCCCTGTCAATATGCGCCTGATAAAACAGTCTCCGGTCTATCATCTTCTGCAGATCACGCACAGTGAATTCTACCGATTTTCCCACGCGGTCCGCCAGTTCCCGGATCGGGACATTCCACCGCTGCCGGAACATCCGGATATAAGTCTGGTAACGGTTAAGAAAACGCAGTTTTTTCGTCCCATTTACCGCTACCGCCAGCGACAACGCCGTCAGCACTCCAAATACCACAGCTCCCGCAATCACAAATGGGTCGCTAAACGCGACCGCCACCAATGTGAGAAACAAAATACCGAAAATCAGGGTTGCCGGATAGCCGCCCGCGCACATAAGAATCGAAGCCGCCTTGCCTTTCGGATGCTGGTCAAACAGATATACCGTCGGTCGGGTTGTGTTCCTGCTCCCGTTTTGGCGCTGCGCAGAGGCATTTTCTCCGTAGGCGGTATCGGCGCCATAATTGCCGTTGTATGATGTCTGGTAATTCGAATTTCCCCGCCCCGTCGCGGCGTCAATGGTATTGTTGATAATATCCCCGACACTTCTGCTCAGGTTAGAAAAATCACCGTACCGGATCGCATCATCCACGGTATTCAAAATCTGCCTGCCAAAATTGTCCCATCCGTTTTCTGCCATTTTATACACCTTTTATCTAGTCTGATAAATAATAGCTTAATTTTCTTCAACCTTACTAATTATTATAGTTGACTCAGAGAGAAAAATCTACCCTGTTTTTATGAAAATGGAAAACGAAAAAACTCCCGCGGCCATCGGACATCATCCGAACCCGCGGGAATCTTTCATAATATTTCAAAAGTCAAAAGCATTATTTGTTGGCGATCGCCTTTTTGATCTCCTCAGTCAGAAGAGGAACTACCTTGTTCAGGTCACCGACGATACCGAAGTCAGCTACGTCAAAGATCGGCGCATCCTCGTCCTTATTTACCGCGATGATCAGATCGGACTCTTCCATGCCGGCCACGTGCTGGATGGCTCCGGAGATACCGATTGCAAAGTAAACTTTCGGGCGGACTGTCTTACCGGTCTGGCCTACCTGGAGGTCTTTCGGCTTCCAGCCGCTGTCAACCACGGCACGGGAGCAGGATACGGTGCCGCCAACCACGGCTGCCAGGTCTTCAAGAAGCTTGAAGTTCTCCGGGGAGCCTACGCCGCGGCCGCCGGATACCAGAATCTTTGCATCCTGGATATCGACCACGTCAGCGACATTCTTGACGATCTCAAGAATCTCAACATACTTGTTGTCCGGAGTAAATCCGGGATTGTACTCCACCACGTCAGCCTTTGCACCCTCGATCGGAGCGATCTTCTGCATAACGCCGGGACGCACGGTCGCCATCTGCGGACGGTTATCCGGGCAGGCGATGGTCGCGATGGTGTTGCCGCCGAACGCCGGACGGGTCATCAGCAGCTGATTGTGCTTCTGCTCTTTGCCGGGCATTGCCACAAGCGGGAAATCACCGATTGCAAGGGAGGTGCAGTCCGCAGTCAGACCGGTCTGTACACGGGCGGATACGCGGGGGCCAAGGTCACGGCCGATGGCGGTCGCGCCTACCAGCATGATCTCCGGCTTGAACTCGTTGATCACGGATGCAAGCGCATGGGTATACGGCTCTGTCCGGTACACTTCCAGCTCTTTGTCGTCCACTATGATAACCTTGTCAGCGCCGTAAACCGCAAGCTGATCCGCGAGGTTCTTTACATTATATCCGATCAGGACAGCTACCACTTTCTGTCCCAGATCGTTTGCCAGGTTTTTCGCTTCGCCAAGTAACTCGAGCGCAATCTGGCTGATTTCATTATCTACCTGCTGAGCAAATACATACACGTCTTTGTACTGCTCAATTAAGGATTGTTCCATTGCTGCCATTGTAATCTCTCCTTTCCTTTTACAGTCCGCAGACATGCTTCTCTGTCATCTTGCCGATCAGGTAAGCGACAGCTTCTTCTGTGTCAAGGGTGATCTTCTCACCGGCGCCCTTGCGGACTTTGTCGGATGCTTTCGCGATCTTGGTCGGAGATCCGGCCAAACCGATGTTGCCGTCATCCAGCGTATCCAGATCCGCTCTGCCCCAGGTCGTGATCTCTGCATCGCATGCGTCAAAGATACCGCTGGGAGTCATATATCTCGGATCATTCAACTCAGAAAGGCAGGTGATCAGGCAGGGAAGCTGCGCTTTCACCATATGATATCTGTCGTCATACTGACGCTGCACGATCACAGAATCACCGTCAAGCTTAATATCCTGCGCGTAGGAAATAACCGGGATATTCAGATGCTCGGAAATCTGCGGTCCCACCTGTGCGGTATCGCCGTCGATTGCCTGACGGCCGGTGATGAT
>JAJQCB010000297.1:41887-52831 GCA_021203005.1 Clostridiales bacterium
GTTCCGTCCGGATTGAACTGAACTCCACCTGCTGTATCAGGTACCTGTTTGATACAAACAATTATTTTCATGATTCTTTCCTCCTACTTTAACAGACTGCCGGAAATAACCATACGCTGAACCTCGCTGGTTCCCTCGTAGATCTCCGTGATCTTGGCATCGCGCATCATCCGCTCCACATCGTACTCTCTGATATAACCGTAACCGCCGTGCAGCTGTACGCACTTGGTAGTCACTTCCATAGCAACCTCGGCTGCCATCAGCTTCGCCTGCGCCGCTTCTACGGAATAGGAGACCTTCGCTCCCGCCTGGTATTCATCCTTCTTGAGAGCTGCTTTGTAAACCATCAGCTTCGCAGCCTCAACCTTTGTCGCCAGGTCAGCCAGCACGAACTGTGTATTCTGGAACTGGGCAATGCTTCTGCCGAACTGCTTTCTCTCTTTTACATAAGCGATCGTATTGTCCAGAGCGCCCTCTGCAAGGCCGAGCGCCTGCGCCGCGATACCGATACGTCCGCCGTCCAGCGTGTGCATCGCGATACCGAATCCCTTGCCCTTCTTGCCGAGGATGTTGTCCTTCGGGATACGGCAGTCGGTAAAGATCAGCTCATAGGTGGAAGAACCGCGGATACCCATCTTCTTCTCTTTTACGCCGAAGGAGAATCCGGGCGTGCCCTTCTCCACGATAAACGCGGAAATCTCTTTCTGTACTCTGCCGCGCTTTTCGATTTTTCCCGTAACGGCGATAACAATGTAGACATCCGCCTCTTTACCGTTGGTGATAAAGCACTTGGAACCGTTCAAAACCCACTCATCACCGTCCAGCACCGCCTTGGTCTGCTGGCCCTGTGCGTCAGTACCTGCCCCCGGCTCGGTCAGTCCGAAAGCACCCAGCTTTTTGCCGGTCGCCAGATCCGGAACGTATTTGTCAATCTGCTCCTGCGTGCCGTAGGTCAGAATCGGGTCAATGCACAGGGATGTGTGAGCGGAAAGGATAACGGCTGTCGTACCGCACACCTTTGCCATCTCTTCCACGCACATCGCGTAGGTGAGGACGTCACAACCCTGTCCTCCGTACTCTTTCGGTACAGGAATGCCGAGGAAACCGTATTTTGCCATCTTCTCGACGGTCTCTCTCGGGAATGTTTCTGTCTCATCCACTTCCTGAGCGAGAGGCTTTACTTCATTCTCTGCGAATTCTTTGAAAAGGCTTCTGGCCATTTCATGTTTCTTATCTAATCCGAATTCCATTTCATTTTCCTCCACTTAAAATAATCTATTTGCTGTAGTCGTAGAAGCCGATACCGGTCTTGCATCCCAGCTTACCCGCACGCACCATCTTGCGAAGCAGCGGAGCCGGACGATATTTCGGATCGCCGGTCTCAGAGTAAATAACCTCCATAATCGCCAGGCAGATGTCCAGGCCGATATAATCGCCGAGCTGCAGCGGTCCCATGGGATGGTTCGCACCAAGCTTCATCGCGGTATCAATATCCTCTACCGATGCAACACCTTCCGCCAGTACGCAGACAGCCTCATTAATCATCGGAACCAGAATTCTGTTTACCGCAAAGCCCGGAGCCTCGTTAATCTGAACCGGAGTCTTGCCGATGGATTTGGAAATCTCAATCACCTTATCACGAAGCTCATCCGGTGTATTCGCGCCCTGGATTACCTCGATCAGCTTCATTACCGGAGCCGGATTGAAGAAATGCATTCCGATCAGCGGTCTGTCGAGTCCCGCGCCGATCTCTGTGATAGACAGAGAAGATGTGTTGGTAGCAAAAATGCACTCTGCCGGAACGATATCCTGCAGCTCTTTGAATGTCTGTTTTTTGACATCCATCACTTCCAGGGCAGCCTCCACTACCAGATCCGCGTCTGTGCAGATATCCTTGGTACCGGTGGTAATCTTCGCGAGGATAGCGTCCGCTTTCTCCTGATCCATCTTGCCCTTTGCCACACGCTTTGCAAAGCCTTTTGCAATCTTGTTTTTGCCGTTTGCAGCAAACTCATCGTTGATGTCGCACAGATAAACTTCGTAGCCCTCTGTCTGAGCGAAAGCCTGCGCGATACCGGATCCCATTGTGCCTGCACCAATAACTCCAACTTTCATGATAGTTCCTCCTTAATAAATAATTTCCTTATCAGTAAATAACATCTTTGTTTGTTATTTATTTAACTATCCAATGTTCAAAAGAAGACCCCGCCTCCGCGGAGCCTTCTCCCGGAACAGTATCATAATCATGTAAGATTAAAAGATCAGTCCTGCATTATTATATTTTACGCCTCTTTCTTCACGATGGTCGCGCAGCCCATGCCGCCGCCGATGCAAAGGGTAGCCAGTCCGTATGTAATATCTCTGGTCTGCATTGCGTGAAGCAGAGTAACAAGAATACGGCAGCCGGAAGCACCAACCGGATGTCCGAGAGCGATTGCGCCGCCGTTGACATTCAGAATGTCGGAACTGAATCCGAGCTCTTTCTGAACCGCTACAGACTGAGCAGCAAATGCCTCGTTTGCCTCGATCAGATCAATGTCGCCCATCTCAAGGCCGGCGATTTTCAGCGCTTTGCGTGTAGCCGGAACCGGGCCGATACCCATGATCTCAGGAGCGCATCCGCCAAGAGCGCCTGCTACGAAAGTAGCCATCGGCTTAACACCGAGCTCTTCTGCTTTCTCAGCACTCATAACGACAACAGCTGCAGCTCCGTCGTTGATACCGGAAGCGTTACCTGCGGTAACAAGTCCGCCCTCTTTACCGGAGCAGCATCTTAACTTGGAAAGGGACTCAGCGGTGGTACCCGGACGAGGACCCTCATCCTTTGTGATCATAACGGTCTCTTTCTTAACCTTAACCGGAACCGGAACGATCTCAGCGTCAAATGCGCCGTTCTCCTGCGCCGCTACTGCTTTCTGCTGGGAAGCAGCTGCAAATGTGTCAAGTTCTTCACGGGTCAGTCCCCACTGATCGCAGATGTTCTCAGCAGTGATCATCATATGATAGTTGTTAAACGCATCCCAAAGTGCATCGTTTACCATGGTGTCGATCATGGTAGCGTTGTTCATTCTGTAACCGAAACGAGCTTTCTTCAAAGCGTAAGGAGCCATGGACATGTTCTCCATACCGCCTGCAACAACGATGTCAGCCTGTCCGGCCATGATCATGTTCGCCGCCTCGTTTACGCACTTCAGACCGGAACCGCAAACTACGTTCAGTGTGAATGCCGGTACGGTATCCGGAACGCCTGCCTTGATGGAAGCCTGACGTGCAACGTTCTGTCCCTGGGAAGCCTGGATAACGCAGCCCATCATTACTTCGTCAACCTGATCCGCCGCAATGCCGGCTCTGTTAATAGCCTCTTTGATTACGATGGAACCCAATTCAACAGCCGGTGTGTTACCAAACTGTCCGCCCATTTTGCCGATTGCTGTACGGCAAGCACTTGCGATTACAACTTTTTTAGCCATTTTCTTCTCTCCTTCTGACTGTTTTGAAATATTATTTGCGGTATCCTCAAGAAAGAACACCTCAGACATAAATCATTCTAGCACTTTTAAAAAAAATTGGCAACCACTCCATCGCGTGTTTTCTATATTTTTTATTAAAATTGTATGACGCAAAAATAAGAGTTTTTTTACGTTGTAAAGTACTGGTTATCCCTCTCTTTTAACGCATAAGCGATATTGATCGCGTGATCGGAACACCGCTCCAGGTCTGTAACGATGTCGGAGAAGATAACGCCGCTCATGGGATTGCACTCGGAACGCATCAGGCGGTCCACATGGCTGTCGATCAGCATTTTCTGCAGATCATCCACCTGCGACTCCAGTTCCTCCAGGCGGTCAATCTGCGCGTAGTCTTCCGTGGCAAAGATATCCAGAGCCAGGCGCACAGCCTCTATGGTATCGGATGTCATCTCTTTCAATTCAGAAATGGCTGCGTCAGACAGACACGTTTTCTTCGACTGCAACTGCTCGGAGTATTCCGTAATATTGATCGCGTGATCGGAAAGCCGGCCGATATCCGTCGTGGCGATGGTCATCATGGAAATCCGCTTCATGTGATTTTTGGAAAGGTCAAACCGCCGGAGCGCGATCATCCGCTCTGTGATGGCCTGATCCAGGATTGCAACCGTCTCGCCTCTCTCCCGGATCTCCTCCGCCTGATCCGCATCATAATGGAAGAAGCAGTCGATGGACTCCTGCAGGTTGTCTGCCGCAATCCGGCCCATACGCGCAATCTCAAGCTGCGCCTGACGCAGCATGAGGATTGTGGGAACCCGGGTGATATCCGTCATGTATACCAGGGAACGGTCTTCCTGCGTCTTTGTCTCCTCCGGCTTCAGCGGAATAATCTTATAGGCCAGCGCAATAATCTGTTTTGTAAAGAAAATTTCAATCACCACAGCAATAATCGCAAAGATCGTGTGGGTGTTAGCAATCTGACGGCCGATGTCGTTCGGTGACAGCGACTGGATCAGCGTCAGAATTCCCGGGAATACATTAATCAGAACAATAATAATACCCGCGCGGATCACATTGAACAGAAGATTCAGGATAGCAGAGCGCTTGCCGTTGCGGTTAGTGGTCAGGCTTGCCAGCAGGTTGGGTGTGACCGAACCGATGGCCGCACCGATGATCAGATACACAGCCATATCATAGCTGAGGAGACCCTGAATCGCAAAAGCCTGGAAAATAACCGTAGCCGAGGAAGAGCTCTGCAGCAGAGCCGTAAAAGCGATGCCGAAAAGAAAAGCCAGCGCCGGATTGTTCAGCGCAGACAGAAATTCTACGAAAACAGGCGACTCGGACAGCGGCGCGATCGCCTCTTTCATAATGGAAATCCCCTGGAACAGCATTCCAAAACCCAGGATAATGGATCCGATATGCTTCCAGAACCGTTTTTTTACAAACAAATACATCGCCGCGCCCAGGAACAGCAGGAGCGGCGTGACTGCACTCAGATTAAACGCCGTAATCTGCGCCGTGATGGTAGTACCGATATTGGCGCCCATGATGACGCCGATGGCCTGTGCCAGGTTCATCATACCGGAGTTGACAAAGCCAATGACCATCACGTCCGTGGCTGATGAGCTCTGGATCAGCATCGTCATTCCCAGGCCGACCAGGACGGCGACAAACTTGTTCTTCGTGGCATGTTCCAGAATCGTCTGGAGATTATCACCACAGGCATCGCGCAGGCCGCTTGACATAATCGTCATGCCGTACAAAAACAGGCCGACACCCCCAAGCAGCAAAAACACCTCTGTAACAGACATTGTTTTATCCTCCGTAGACTGCAGACTCCATTGTCCCAATCCATCCTATTTTACCAGCATTTTTTCGATTTGTCCCGTGTTTGTGAAAAAATAGTAAATTTTGAGAAAAATGCATGTAAATAAGCCGCGAAGTCATCAAAATTTTCTCTGTTTTGACGGTTTAAAAATCATTTTCCTGCAGTTCCTGCTCCGTAAAAATCCTTTTCACCACCTCCCGATAGACGGAAAGCCGCTGGGATTTGTGGATCGCTTTCGCATATTTTTCGTGGTTGGTAAAAACATGCGCCATATAATACCAGATTTCTTTCATCTTAAAGAGAACCGTCTTCTCTCCGAACAATACGGATTCGTAGTCTGACAGCAGGCGGTCATGGAAGGCCAGGAGACGCTCTTTCGTGAGCCACTGAGTTTTTTCAGGCGTTCTCCCGTTCCACCGGTCTCTCACCTCCCCAAACAAAGCCGGGTCTGCGAGCACGCCCCTTCCCATCATCACAGTGTCCACATCCGGAAATTCATCGTGAAATTCAGCAAAAGCGGACGGCGAAAAAATATCGCCATTATAGACCACAGGCATGTTTGCACGCGACAGTGCCCGGGAAAATATTTCCCGGTTTGGAACATTTTTATAATAATCCGTCTGCACCCTGGGATGAATGATCAGTTCCTCCATGGGATAGCGGTTAAAGATCTCCAGCAGACGCACGAACTCCTCCGGACTTTCCATCCCCAGCCGGGTCTTCACCGAAATCCGCACGTCACAGTTTTCAAAAATTTCATCCAGAAAATGCTCCAGCTCCTCCGGTCTCCCCAGAAATCCTGCACCGCGGCCTTTGGTCACCACCGTCCGGGAGGGACAGCCCAGGTTCAGGTTGACCTCCCCGTAACCAAACGCCTGCAGTTCCCTCACCGTTTCGAGAAAAAGGTCCGCCCGGTTGGTCAGAATCTGCGGCACCAGATATATCCTCTCATTGTGCTCCGGCACAACATCCCGGCGGTCACGCGGCGTCAGCCGCCGTTTCTCTCCCGGTGAGATAAAAGGTGAAAAATACTTGTCTGCTTTCGGAAAAAAATCCGCCTGGGCATTTCTGTAAATGTATCCTCCGATGCCCTCCAGCGGGGCAAAATATAACTGCATGTGATACTCCTCTGAAAACATGGAAACGGGGCGCTCCTCACGCCCCGCCAAAACACTCTGATCCTATAATCGATCTTCCGCACTCCAATGTCTGTACTCTTCAAGCCTTCGAATAAAACCATCAAACTCCGGCACTGTAAAATCCAATTCTCTGTAACGCACCGGATAAATAATCCCTTTATTAATCAGCTGCGCTCTGGTGGTAGATATAGAACTTACACTCTTATGCATATTTTTTGCCACGTTTGCAATCGTGCATGGCAGCTCACCACATTTTACCATGGCAAATATAAATTTTTTATCACTTTGCGCACATCGCTCGTAGCGAACACGGAAAAAGCCCACATCCAGCAGTTCGTAAAACTCTCTTATACTCTCCTCCACATGATTCAGCTCAATCAGATTGCCCTCCATATTTTTATAAACAACCTGACAGATCTGCTGAATAAAAAACGGATATCCTTTTGTGATAGAAATAATTCGCGCCACTGCCGCTTCGGTATAAGACACTCCAAACTGCTGCGCCGGAATCTCAATAGCACGCCTGGCCTGTTCCTCAGGCAGGGAATCAATCTCTTTATATAAAAACAGTCTTTCCGAGTAAGATTTTTCCTCAGACAGCATTCGATATATCTTCGGAAGCCCGGCACCGACGATCATAACCGGGTACCCCAGCTGATTTGTCCGGTGAAGCGCCGCAATCAGAGAGCCAAGTTCTTTTGAGTTCATATACTGTATCTCATCAACGAAAAAACAAATCGGTGTCTTTGTCTCTTCTGCGGTCTCCCCAATCGTCGTAAATACTTCTGTCAGGCTCTGCGTCAGATTACCTGATTTATATAACTCCCTTTCCTGCATGGACAAAGAAAACGTCTGATTGCCGGGATCAAACGAAACTACCAACGATTTGATTGCCTCCAAAGGCTTCTGAACAAGATGTTTAAATTTTTCTTTTGTACTGACTTTTCGCAAAAAAGCCTGGGCGCAGGATGCAATCTGTGAAATAAAATCGTCTCTTTCTTCCACTTCAATGTGCCTGCAAAAGATCTCCTTTTCTTCTGCAATTTTCTGCAGACGGTTAATCAGAACCGTTTTCCCCACCCCGCGTAAACCGCTGAAAATGACAGACTGCACAGGCATATTATACGATAACGCTTCAAACAGCTGCTCTACATCCAGAATATCTTCCTCACGTCCTGCCAGATAGGTCGGCATCAGACCGGCTCCCGGTCGGTATGGATTCACCTTGAACACAAAAACACCTCCAGACATATTTTACAAAGTCCTCAAATAAAAAAACATCTGTCATTCAGAATTATCGTTTTTATTATCACATGAATCCTTGCTGCTGTCAACGAATATACGCTCATTTACGCAAAATTTTTCCTATAAGTTTGCTTTTTCATTGAAATAATATACATATAATGCTAGACTGTTAATAACTGTTCAGCACCTTCACAGTTATGAGGAAAAGTCCATTTTCTGTTCACTATAATTCCACGATTCGAAAGGAGACGCCATGATCTTCACCGACACTTACACATCCCCTCTTGGAAATATCACGCTGACTGCGTCGGAAAACGCTTTGACCGGCCTGTGGTTTGAAGGCGAAGAATATTACGGCAAAGTCTCTGCAAAGATGGAGTCCCGTCCCTGCAAAGAACATCCTGTATTTTCACAGACACGGGAATGGCTTAACTCCTATTTCCGCGGTCAAAATCCGGATTTTACGCCTCCACTGCTGCTGGAAGGAACGCCCTTTCGCCTGGCCGTCTGGGAGATTCTGAGGACGATTCCCTACGGGCAGACCATAACTTACGGGGAGATTGCGAAAAGCATCGCCGCGCAGCGCAAAATCCCCCGCATGTCCGCACAGGCAGTGGGCGGCGCCGTGGGGCACAACCCCATCTCCATCATCGTGCCCTGCCACCGGGTCATCGGAACGGACGGCAGCCTGACCGGGTACGCCGGCGGGCTGGAGCGGAAAACCGCCCTGCTTCAGCTGGAGGGAATCAGAATATAGACAAACACTGTTTCATACAAACTCCCCGGTCAAAGCCGGGGAGTTCTGTTTTTAATCTTCCATGTTCTGGCACAGCTGCCTTTACTTCGCCAGTTCCTGCAGCCCCTGAAACAAATCAATATCTGACTGCTGCACTTTCATATTCGTTGTCACCGGCTCCTGTCCCGGCTTCGTCACCGTAATCTCCAGAATCGTTCCTTCCGGGATTCCGCTGCCGACTACGCTGCCGAAAAAAGCGCTGAACTTCGGATGATTCGCCGAAAATGTATTTCTTGCCTGCATCAGTTTTTTAATTGTAGCCGGACTTACCATGACTGTCACTCCTGTCTTTTTTATCCGTTGTTATATCTATAGCTACATCCTTTTCACATCTTACTCCTGCATGGAAGCGGCGATCGTGTCCGCCAGCGCCTCAATCTCCGCCATCTGATCTGCGCGCAGTGCGGATTTCAAAGTGACGCCCTCCTCCAGCACAGTCATATTCTTCAGGCCGCCAATAATCTCCCGCATCTGCTTTCCGCTGGTCGCCGCCCAGGAACCGTTTTCGATAAAACCAACCGTACGGTTCTGCAGGTTATGTGACGCCAGATCACGCAGGAGCTCGTCCATCGTGATAAAAATACCCGCGTTGTATGTCGTGGAGGCAAACACCAGGTGACTGTATTCGAACGCCGCCGCGACAATCTCCGAGGAAGCTGTGACAGACACATCAAAAATGGTCGTCCTGATTCCCTTGTCCCGCAGTTTGCAGGCCAGGATGTTCGCTGCATTCTCCGTATTGCCATACACAGAAGCGTAGGCAATCATCACACCGGTGACCTCCGGCTCATACCGGCTCCACTGCTGATACTTCTCCACGTACTGATCAATATCCTTGCGCCATACAAAACCGTGCAGCGGGCAGATCATCTTAACCTCAACTCCGGCCGCCTTTTTCAGAAGAGCCTGCACCTGCGTGCCGTACTTTCCGACAATGTTCGTATAGTATCTGCGCGATTCTTTCAGATAATCCGCAAAGAAATCCACCTCGTCCGCAAACAGTGCGCCGTTTAACGCCCCGAACGTGCCGAACGCGTCCGCCGAGAATAATATCCCGGCTGCGACATCATAAGTGACCATCACTTCAGGCCAGTGCACCATGGGAGCCATCAGGAAAGTCAGCTTGTGTGCACCCGTCTCCAGGACATCGTTTTCCTTTACAATCTGAACGTTCATCTTAAAATCCGCACCGAAGAACTGATAAATCATGCCTTCCGTCTTTTTATTGCAGACCACAGTCACATCCGGGTAACGCAACAAAATCCCGCCCAGCGTGGCGGAGTGATCCGGCTCCATGTGATGAACCACCAGATAATCCAGCTTCCGTCCATCCAGCGCATGCGCTACATTTTCAAAAAACACCGCGTCAACTGCCTTATCCACCGTGTCAAATAAGACCGTTTTCTCATCCAAAAGAAGATAGGAGTTATAAGAAACGCCGTCCGGCACCGAGTAAACGCCCTCAAACATCGCGAGCCGCCGGTCGTCTCCTCCCACCCAGACTAAATCATCCGTTACATTTCTGGTACAATACATAAAAAATTACCTCACTTCCTGATTACATATTTTTCACTGTCGCGATATCGATCATCGTCATCTCATCCCGTGCCGTCTCCAGCGACAGCGCCAGCGCGTTTGCCGTATCCATGGAAGTCAGACAGTGGACGCCGGTCTCGATCGCATTTCTGCGGATCAGGAAGCCGTCGCGGGACTTGTCGCGTCCCTGGGTCGGTGTGTCAATGACCAGATCGATCTTGTGTCCAAGGATCAGATCCATCACGTTCGGCGACTCCTGGGAGATCTTGTTAACCCGAAGGGCATTCACCCCGTGCTCCTGCAGATACTTCGCGGTGCTGCGGGTTGCGTAGATGCGGTAGCCGAGCTTTTCAAATCGCTTCGCTACACCGACTGCCTCCGGCTTATCCTTGTCGTTGACCGTGATGATCATCTGCTTGAATTTAGGCAGATGGATCCCGGCACCGAGGAACGCCTTGTAGAGCGCCTCGTTAAAGGTCTTCGCGATACCGAGGCACTCGCCGGTGGATTTCATCTCCGGTCCCAGGCTGATCTCCGCCCCGCGGAGCTTCTCAAAGGAAAATACCGGCATCTTGATGGCCACATAGTCCGCCTCCGGCGCGATATCTGTCGTGTAACCCATACCTCTCAGGCTTTCACCGAGAATTACCCGGGTCGCCAGATCCACGATCGGGATGCCGGTCACCTTGCTGATATACGGCACGGTACGGGAAGACCGGGGATTCACCTCGATCACGTAAACTTCGCCGTCCATAACGATAAACTGTATATTGATCAATCCCACAACGTGCAGCGCCTGCGCCAGCCGCTTCGTATAGTCGACAATAACTTTCTTTACCTCATCTGAAATCGTGGGAGCCGGATACACCGAGATACTGTCGCCCGAGTGGACGCCGGTCCGCTCGATGTGCTCCATGATACCCGGAATCA
>JAJQCB010000057.1:0-7098 GCA_021203005.1 Clostridiales bacterium
ATCTCGACCTTCTCGCCCTCAGCAACCAGCCAGGATGTGATCAGCCCTTCTGTCATCTGAAGCCCCTGTTTGGGCATTATGATCTTTTCGGCCATTTCACTTCCTCCTTTTAGTCTCTGTAAAGAACAGCTCTGACCGCCTTCACGATATCGGCCACCTGCGGTGTCGCGGCGTTCTCCAGCCCCAGATTGAAGGGAAGCGGGCACTACGCGGCGCCAAGGCGAATGGGTGCGGCATCCAGATAGGGGAACGCCTGCTGTGTCACTTCAGCAGCGATCTCTGCACCCCAGCCTGCTGTACGATGGGCTTCATGAACCACCACAAGACGCCCTGTCTTTTTCGCAGAGGAAATGATGGTATCCATATCCAGTGGCACCAGGGTACGCGGGTCAATCACCTCCGCACTGATTCCCTGCTTTTCAAGCTCCGCAGCCGCCTCCAGAACTCGCCCGACATAGAGCAGATTTGCAACAATCGTCACATCGGTACCGGCCTTTTTGATATCCGCTTTGCCAAAGGGAAGCAGGAACTCCGGATCATCCGGAACCTCCCCCTTCTGCGCATAGAGAGCCTTGTGCTCAAAGAACATGACCGGATTGTCGTCGCGAATCGCCGTGCGCAGCAATCCCGCTGCGTCTGCGGCGGTGAAGGACACGCGACCTTCAATCCCGGGAAGTGCATGAAAATCGTCTCCACGCTCTGGGAATGAGTTGCCGCGTTTCCACCCCCAATTCCCTCCTGTCCGCGGATGACCAACGGAATCTTCGCATTTCCGCCGAAAATATAACGGGTCTTCGCGGCCTGGTTGATCAGCTGATCCATCGCCACAAAGGCAAAATCCATGTACATCAGTTCCACGATCGGGCGCATACCGGCGCAGGCCGCTCCGACTCCGGCGCCCACAATTGCCACTTCCGAGATCGGTGCGTTGCGCACTCTCTCTGTTCCAAATTATTTATAAAGGTCACGGGTACAGCCAAAGGCGCCGCCTAACGTTTCCACATCCTCGCCCATGATGAAAACACGCTCATCCCGGCGCATCTCCTCAGCCATCACGTCACGAATTGCCATCGCATATGTTTTATTGCTCATTACTCGAAACCTCCCTCATAAAACACATCGTTTAAAATCCCTGCCGGATCAGGTTCAGGGCTGTTCAGAGCGAATTCCGCCGCCTCTTCCGCCTCTTTCTTCGCAGCCACCTCAATCTCGTCTAACTCTTTCTCTGTGAAAAGCCCTTGTTCCAGAAGCTTTGCGCGATAACGCTTGATCGGGCATTTTTCCTTCCACTCCGCTACCTCTTCACGTGTACGGTAAGGCTGCGGATCGCCGATCCAATGTCCCATCCAACGATAGCTCTTGCATTCGATCAGAGACGGTCCCTCTCCCGCGACCGCTCTTTCATAGGCCTTCGCAAAGACTTCATTGATCGCCTCCACATCATTGCCGTCCACCGTGCAGCCGGGCATATCATAGCCCTGCGCGCGAACGCTGATATCTTTCACAGAAGTAGACTGCCATGTCGGTACGGAAACTCCGTAAAGGTTATTCTCACAGACAAATACAATCGGCAGCTTCCAGACCGACGCCATGTTCAGCGACTCATGGAAAGTCCCCTCGTTCGACGCCCCGTCTCCAAAAAACGAAACGCTAACATTCTGGTTGTGTTGTAACTTGGAAGCCAGCGCGGATCCCAGAGCGATCGGAATCCCTCCACCGACGATGGCATTTGCGCCCAGATTACCCTGTGTCAGATCAGAGATGTGCATAGAACCACCGCATCCTTTACAATAGCCTGTTGCCTTTCCCATCAATTCTGCCATTGCCTTATCCATGCTTGCCCCCTTGGCGATACAATGGCCATGTCCGCGATGCGTACTGGCAATATAGTCTGTTGGCTTCAGTCGGGAACACACCGTCGATGCAATGGCCTCCTCTCCGATATAAAGATGTACAGAACCACGAAGTTTGTTGGCCTCAAACAGATCCAACGCTTTCAGTTCAAAACTGCGAATCCTGTTCATGGTTTTGTATATGGTTTTTGCCTGCTTCTTTTCAATCATATCGCTTCTCCTTTCACATTTTTCTATGGGACATCCAGTTTCCATGTTTTGGCGTGTAATGAACCTCAAGCTTTCGGGCAATCCTTCGGGCTTCCTCCGGAGGAACGCCTTATAAAGGGATGCAATTTTATGTGTGTTCAAATTATCATGACAAGAATGACTTTTTCAGCACCTGGTTCCACCTCATAAAGAATTTATACCATCCGAAAATTGTGTTAAATAGCATTCACGATATATCTCTTCATGACGCCTGCTTCTTTCGGCATCCGGAACAACCCGTTCTCTTTCTACCTGCTCGTATAACTGAATAGCAACATCAGAGATGGAATCACACCATTTACAGCCAACAGCCCCAAGAAGAAATGCTCCGCGTGATGCAATATCTTCTTTTCTACATATCTCTATCACACATCCCGTAGCGTCGCTCTTCATCTGCATCTCAAAACGGTTTTTGGTATGCCCTCCAACACAACGAATAACCGTTCCTTCGAGATCTTTTTTTCTAGAATCCGCTGAATCTCCCGTCGACATTCATAATACATTCCATCCCGTATCGCCCTGTGGATCTGTTGTGCATCAAAAACCGGTGCAATTCCTTTGAGTTCACCTTTAACTGATGGCAGTTGCCCACGCTGCGGAGGGAGAAAAACCAATTCTCCTGTCAATTTCTTTGAAAGATTTGCGTCATAATCCTGCAATGACTCACACGCAGATTGATAGACTCTACCAGAGGCTCCAATATAGCAGACCGCCGCAGCCCAATCTGGCAAAACAGACCGTTCAAGATTTATCCATCGCTCTGCCATTGATTCCGGATCACTATCTGCAGGCATCAGACACTCTACCGCTTCCGATGTCCCGGTAGAATCCAGAATAATCCCCGGTTTTGTTATTCCAGCCCCTGCGATCGCACACATATGGTCATGTCCTCCCAGTACCACCTTTGTATCCGCAGAAAAACCAACCTCCCATGTCTCAGGAGCTGCAGTCCCCACAACCGTACCAGCAGGCAACGCCTCTGGTAACCAGTCAGAATCTATCTCAAAATATTCCATCGCAGCTGGATTCCATTTCTTCTGTTCCACATCAAAAAGCATTGTACGGGAAGCGATGGAATAATCAGTAACGTAACGCGTCCCGCCCAACAGGCGATTATACACCAGTTCACTGATATTGACCCATTTTCGTATTTTGTTATAGCATCCCCGATTTTCTGCCTTCAGCCATTGCAGTTTAAATCCCGCATACATAGGCAATGGATACTGCCCGCACCGGGAAATCCTCTCTCCCATTAAAAATCGTTCCATATATTGATCCATATAGGGCATGGAACGGGCATCGGCCCAACCGATTGCAGGGGACAATGCCATGCCTTCATAATCCAACGGAACAAAACTGGCTGCCATGCTGGATAACACTACCGCATCTACATGAATTGGAACTGATGCTGTTTGCAGAGCTCCCCTACAGCAGGTCAATACACAAGTCCATGTGCGTTCCGGATCAATTTCCATAGAATTTTTTCCATAAGAAACAGGTGTCGGCAATGTCTGTACAGACATTGCTTCGCCCGTCTCTCTCATAACAGTCGCTTTAATATTTATTGTCCCAAGGTCAATAACAACAATTGTTTTTTCCATATTTTTATCCAGTTACAAGTTTAGCAATGTCGGAAGCGTAAGAGATATTGCCGGTACAAAGGCAACCAATAAATAGGTAACAATCATAACAGCATAAAAAGGCAGGGATTCTTTGATCAACTTCTGCATCGGAACGCCTGTCACTGACGCTGTACTGAAAATACACACTCCATAGGGAGGCGTTGTCAACCCTATAGCTAAACCAAAAATCATAATAATAAGAAAATGGCTTGGATCAATGCCAAGTGCCAGGGCTGCTGGCATAAATAAGGGAGAAAAGATTATAGAGGCAGGGCTGGCATCCATCGTCATGCCAATCGCAATCATAATTAAAATAATTACAACCAAAAACCCATATCTGCCCCCTGGAACTGAAGTCAAAACTCGAAGCAGCATTCCGGGGATATCTTCGAAATTAATCACATAGTTTAATAGAGAGCCCGAAGTGGCAATCAATAAAATAACAGACGTCAACTCCGCTGTTTTCAAGACACAGGTCCAGATATTCTTTAAGCTCAGATTACGACTAATAATTCCATCTACAATCAAAATATACAATACAGCGACTCCAGCGCCCTCTGTCGGAGTGACCGCCCCGCTAAAAATAGAAACCAAAATAATCAAGGGTGCCATAATGGCAGTCATGCAGCTTTTCGTTTTCTGCAAAAAAACTCTCAGCCTGAAGGGGCGCTTCACACCGTAGCCGCGCTTTTTACAGATAATGTAATTCGGAATCATAAATGTAAGAGTTAGGAAAACTCCAGGCCCCACACCGGCAGCTAACGCACGCGAAACCGACTGATTACAAGCTGCTGCTGCCAGAACCATCAAAATACTTGGAGGAATAATAACAGACAGGCAGGAAGATGTCATCGTAATTGCCCCCGAATAATCTCTGTCATAACCTTCATCTACCATACGCGGCACCAGAATTGAACCAAATGTGGCGGTATCTGCCAATGAAGAGCCAGAGATTCCTCCGAATATCATAGAAGCCACAATATTTACAACGCCCAGTCCACCAGTCATCCAGGAAACAAATGAACTGACCCAATCAATCAGTTTTTTCCCAATGCTTCCACACTCCATCAGATTTCCTACCAGTATAAATAACGGGACAGCCAACATTGTAAAAGACACCGATGCTTCGCTGAACAGCTGTGGCATAATAATCAAATCAGGAACGGGTTTAAATATTGCGACCGCCAAAAAAGAGGCCAGCCCTAACGCCACGGCAATCGGAACTCCAAATATAAACAGTACAGCGCAGATCGCAACCAATGTTAAAGTCATAACCGGCATTTTTATTCCCCTCCTTCATTTGTCTTAGTATCAGACGAAAAATCATTCAAATGAGACAACGTTGTCAACGCCACCAGTGCAAGACGGATCATGGCAACTACCAGTCCAAGAAACATTGGAAGCTTCGTCCACTGCTTCCCCCACTGCAAAATCGTTGTTCGCGTATTATTAGCCGCATAAAACTGCAGCATGCTCCACGTATAGTAAGCAAGAATAGCGCAAAAAACAAAATATACAAAATCTCCAAAAACCTCAAAGATCTTTTGAATCTTTGGGGGGAACATTTCAATTACCATTGTGAATCGTATGTGTGATTTATGAGAGATTCCCTGACCTATTCCAACCCATAACAGAGCGCATAAAAGAATACTGCCCATCTCAACCGTCCATTTTACCGCAATTGTATTCGGTGTAACGCGAGTAAAAACCTGCAACATCACATCGAAAAAAAATGAGAATAAGAAAGATGCCAGAAGCAATGATATCTAATCTTTTCACATATTCCAACACTTTTTTCATATAACGTACCCTTCTCCATTATCTAAAATTTCGTTTCCTATATTCTTAGAGGCATCCGATGATACCGGATGCCTCTGCATCATTGAATCCCCTTAAACTTCGCACTTTAAAAAGTGCAGAGTTTAAGGAATTTACTGTTTCGTAGCCTCTACATAAGACATCAACTCTTCCCACACATCCGGATCAAATTTTGCCTCATATTCATCGTAGACAGCAGCGCATGCTTCTTTACATCTCGCCTGTTCTTCCGCAGACATAGTCGTAAACTCGATACCAAGCTCCTCTCCAGCCGCATAAGCCACATCAAAATAATCGTTATCAGCAGCATAAGTAGTTTCCGCAAATACTTTTCCCATATCCTTTAAAATCTGCTGTTCCTCTGTGGAGAGAGAGTCGTAAAATTCTTTACTGCAGAACATCACGCTGCTATCCGCAATGTAATTACAAATACAGAAATATTTTACAACCTCCAAAGTCTTTGCATCATATTGCTGAGCCAAAGAGTTATCCTCACCATCAACAGTGCCGAGCTGAATTGCGGAGAAAATCTCTCCAGAGGACATCGGAACCGCATTAATCCCCAACGCTTCCATTGCAGCTACAATCAGATTGTTACTCGGCGCACGTAACGTCAAATCACTCAAGTCCTCCAACGTATTTACCGCATGCTTTGTATTGGAAATCTGACGCATTGGTCTCGGAGCCATCCCTAAAATAACAATGCCAACGTCTTCAAAAGAATCAATAATGCTCGTCCACGCTTCTCCTTCATTGTTTAAAAACTCTTCTACCTGATCATTATTCTCGAAAAGAAACGGCAGACACAGGAAATTGACATCCTCATTAATTGCCGCTAGTGCCGACATCGCTTCCACGCCGACCTGAATGGAATTCGTTTGTGTCATCTCCAACAGAATTTCCCAGTTTGACTGGAAGAGACTTCCATTCGGATAAGAAGTTCCCTCGTATTTGCCATCCGTCTGCTCAGACAGATACTCAATCGCAGCTTCCACGCCCTGATTCCAAGGAGAAGCCTCCGTTGAATTGTGTGCGAAGGTAACTTCAATTGTCTCACCGGCTTCTGCCGCCTCATCTTCCACTTCTGCTTCGACAGCTTCCGTCTCTTCCTCCGTTGCAGCGGTACTGCTTTCCGAAGAGCTACTGCTACTGCTTCCACACCCAGTAAGACCCAACAGCATTGTCACAACAAGTACACAAGAAATCGCCTTTTTTAACATTTTTCTTTCCTCCTTTTCTATATTTGATAGGCCAAAGGCTGACCTTTCAAAAACCTGTAAATCTCATTGCCTGTCATTTGAATTCCGCGAGCGACCGTTTCCCGACTTACCCCTGCCATATGAGGGGTAATTGTCACATTTGGAAGGCTACTAAGCTCACAATAGAAAGCATATGGCTCCTTTCCGAGTACATCTAAAACAGCTCCTCCGATCAGTCCTTTTGACAGAGCATCTCGCAATGCCTTATAATCCATCAGTCTCCCTCGCGCTGTATTTATGAGTAAAGACGTCGGCTTCATCATTTCGAACTGACTTTTTCCTATGATGCAGTCCTTT
>JAJQCB010000057.1:7108-8709 GCA_021203005.1 Clostridiales bacterium
CATGCAATGAAACAACATCCGACTGCTGTAAGAGCATATCCAAACCGCATGGAACTGCTCCCAATTTTTCCACAGCATCTGCATCAACAAAAGGATCATATACTAAAATCTCACATTCAAAACCCTTCAAAATCCGACACACTCTACGAGCGATCTGTCCAAAGCCAACCAATCCCACTTTCTTCTGCTCAAGTTCATATCCCAGTAAATCATAATTGCCATAACGTTGTATGTATTCTGCATTGTTAAAACCAACGTTCCCTTCTGGTATATGGCGTATATGCGCCAACGCAAGACCTACTGTATATTCCGCTACAGCCTCTGCGTTTTTGCCCGGAGAATTTGTACATACAATTCCCTTGCTCTTAGCGTAATCCAAATCTACATTTTCCGGGCCTCAGCGCATACAACAAATTAATTTTAATTGTTTCGCCTCATCAATGATACTAGCAGGCAAAGCCGCTCCATGGATGATAAGGATGTCACAATCGGTCAACATGCCTTTTAAAGTGTCATTCCTCCCATAATATTCCCGCACGCCCTGGGTGGCATAATCCTCATCCATATTCTGATCCCACGCCATCCCAGAAGGAATCACATAGTCATCTGATAGTGCGATATGGTCAACCGGGAATGGCAACTGAATACCGTCAAAACTAATCTCAAACGGATAATCCTTCAAAATTTCTTGCAGTTTAGGAATTATTACCCTCGGCTGAAAATAGTTGTCACCGGCAATAAAAACTTTCATCAAAATCCACTCCTTTACCTCAGTTATTTTATTCTACGGTCCATCCGCCGTCCACAGGTAAAATTTGACCTGTAATAAAATCCGAGGCAGAAGAACATAAAAACTGAATCGCACATGCCACGTCCATCGGATCACATAAACGCTTAAGCGGAATCTTATCCATAAACGACTGATAAGTAACTGGATCATTAATTACCGGTGCTGCAATGGCGGTCCGATTAAGCGCAGGAGCTACTCCATTAACATTAATTCCATATTCCGCCAGATCCAACGCCATGGTACGAATCATTTGTACAACCGCTCCCTTAGAACAGGCATACCCAAGAGATCCTTTCAAACCAACAAGTCCACCTACAGAGGCAATATTGACAATCTTTCCTCCACCACCCTGTTTTACCATATGGCAAGCTGCCGTCTGTGCACATAAAAATACACCTGTTACGTTAATGTCCATAATCCACCGGAAAGCATCCACCTCAAAATCCAGAGTGTCCATTCTCTTTGTTACACCGTCACAATTTACATTGATATTAACTGAACCGTACCGTGTCTCTACCTCATTAAATAAAGCCTTAACATTTTCCTTGTCCGTGACGTTCAGTTTCACAAAATCTGCTTTTCCTTCGTTGGAAGAAATTTCTCCGGCAATTCTGTTCCCGGCTTCTTCATTCAAATCTGCGATAATCACTATAGCACCGACCTCTGCCAGATGCTTACAAATCACTTCCCCGATTCCCCCAGCGCCACCGGTAACAACCGCAATTTTTTCCGTTAATTCAAAAGAATGCCTATCGCGCGGGGGGGGGGGGTGGGGGGGGGGGGGGGGGGGGGGGGGGGGGGGGGGGGGGGG
>JAJQCB010000303.1 GCA_021203005.1 Clostridiales bacterium
TCAAGGTTTTTATAGGTTTTAGACACTAAAAACAGGGTAGTTTTTGACACTACCAGAGGGAAAGAGGAGGCTTGAGCGATGAAATTACAGAAACGTGTCTTATGTGCAGGACTTACCGGTGTGTTAGCGGCATCTCTTCTGGCAGGGTGTTCTGCAGAGTTTGGAAACACCGACTCGGCGGACAGCGAAGTTGGCGCCTATGTGGAGACGGATTACGGTGTGCCGGCTCTGGAAGGGGATGCGGTAGATGAAGCGAGCAGTGGCTATATCGAAGCGATGACATTTCTGCCGGAGGAAAATCTGGTTCGCGTGCTGATGTCCGATGATTCAGACCTGGGATACTCTGCTTTGGACTCCGCGGATGGCGGCCGGACCTGGACGGAGTCGGCACTTGATATTTCGGCGCTGGAATCCGTTATCGTAAAGTATGACGCTGCGGATGGGGATGAAAACAGCGGAAAATACGGTTATCTGAGCTATGCTGCCTTTGACAGCGAGGGAGATCTGTTTTTTACATACGTTTCCTCTGAGTGGACCATGAGCGGGGATACAGAAATCGTCGACAGCACGACAAGCTATTATCTGCTGACTGCGGACGGCGTGCTGACGGAGATTCCGATGGAGATTCCCGGTATTCCCAGTACATCACATGAAGAATTTATTGCGGAAGAAAGTCTGGAATCGGACGCAACGTCAGAAGATGATGCGGGCGATGCTGATGAGGAAACCGCTTCTTCCGATACGGATGAGACAGAGGCAGATTCTGATACATCTGACGACTCCGTCACTATCAGCAGCGGCAGTGCGGAGGAAGATGAGGAGGAATACAATGATATCAACAATCTGCTGCTTCTGGATGCGGAAAACCTCTTTGTGCAGGATTTTAATGGATCCATCACACACATTTCTCTGAGTGACGGCTCGGTTGCCGGAACCATCGATGATTTTGACTGGGTCAATTGGATTATGCTGAGCGGAGACCGGCTGCTGGTTTTCGCGGCGGATTCCGTCTGTGAATATGACACGAAAACGGACACGCAGACAGCAACACATGAAGCTTTGTATGATATCTTTGACAGCAACAGCAGTTTTATTGCTGTTGGAAGCGTGGAGGACGATGCTGTTATTTATTATGCCTGCATGGATGGTATATTTTCTTATGACCTGGGTACAGATACCTCCGCACAGGTCATGGATGGCAATGCTACATCCCTGAACTCCGCAAACTGCGGGATGGACCATTTTATGGAAACAAATGATGGCAGCTTCCTGGTATGGTACACGGATTATCTGACGGATACGATTGACTCCACCCTGCTGAATTACAGCTATTCAGCGGATGCGGCGGTTGATTACACGGCGGAACTGACCATCTATGTGCTGGCCGATGACAATTACAGCCTGGATACGATGGTGTCTCTGTATAAAAAAGAACATCCGGATGTGATGGTGACGATTGAGTACGGTTATTCGGACGACGACGCTGTCACGGCTTCCGATGCCCTCCGCACTTTAAATACGGAGATTATGGCGGGGAACGGGCCGGACCTGATTCTTCTGGATGGAATGGATGTGGATACCTATGTTGAAAACGGCCTGCTGCTGGATCTGAGTGAAACGGTGCAGCCCATGATTGACAGTGGGGCGTTATTCCCCAATATTGCGGGCACCTATACGGAGGACGATGGCGCGATTTATGTGGTGCCGCTGACTTTTTCCGTACCGGCTATTGTGGGGGAAACGGGGATCGTCAATGAGATCAATTCCCTCTCGGATTACGCAGCGGCAGCGGAAGCCTATGCCGCCTCAGAGGAGAGTGCCGATATACCGTTTATGGATTCCTACGACCTGATGGATCTGATCGGGACCATGATGTTTGTCAACGCGGGCACCTGGTTTGCGGAGGACGGAACGCTCGACGAAGAAAATCTGACGGAATATCTGACAGAGATGAAAAAGCTATATCAGGCGGTTTACGCCACGCTGCCGGAGGAAGACCGGGAATATTATGACAAAGAAATTTCTTCATATCTGGAAAATATGGGCGACACATTATCCTTTTCCGACTTCGGCTGGATTGATCCGGCCGGAGAAGTGATGAGCATTATGGTTGGAAGTTCAAGAATTGAGCTGGGTAACCTGTCCTATGATAACGGGCTGGAATATATCACATCCGCACAGCGGGCAGGTGAGAATATTACTTATAAGCTGATGCCCGGAACGATGGAAAATGTGTATGTGCCCTCCCTGACAATAGGAATTAACAGTAAATCAGAGCAGCAGGAAGCGGCGATAGAACTCCTTTCTTACCTGCTCAGCGACGATGGGCAGGAGGATGCGCTGAATTATACGGACGGATATCCGGTAAACACCTCGGCCTTTGACGCAATGATGACGGATCCCAACCTGGATCAGGAGGGGTATGAACCGGGAACTTCAACGGCAAGTATGGGAATTGTCGAGGAGGATGGCAGGGAGACAGATCTGGATCTTTACTGGCCTTCGGATGAGCAGATAGAAGAGTTTAAAGAAATAATAAACGGGCTGGATACTCCGGCTTACACCAATGATACCGTTCTGACGACGATTCTGACCGATTGCTATGCGTGCGTTACCGGCGATGAGGTCAGCGTGGAGGACGCGGTGGCGCAGGTGGTGCAGGATCTCAGTATTTATCTGGCGGAGTAAAAGGAGAGCGGCGATGACAGGCAGAAAAAAATTAAAAAATACCTTATCCGACCTTGCCTTTGTATTGCCGAGTCTGACAGGAGTCTGCATCTTCGTGCTGGTTCCCTACGCAGACGTCATCCGCCGCTCCTTTCTCAATGTGGCCGGGACAAAGTTCGTCTTTCTGAAAAATTATCTGACTGTGATTCAGAATGATGCGTTCCGGCTGGCGTTTTTCAACACGCTGAAGTTTATGGGAATCTGCATTCCGATTTTGCTGGCGTTTTCGCTTCTGATCGCAGTCTTTCTAAACGCCGGAATCCGGGGCGCGAATTATTTAAAATCGGCTTTTCTGGTTCCGATGGCGATACCGGTAGCCTCCGTGGTTCTGATCTGGAGGCTGCTGTTCCATGAAAACGGATATTTCAGCGGCCTGCTGCATCTGTTCGGCTTTGCAGGCGCGGATTGGATGAACACGGGATTTTCCTTTTGGATTCTGGTTTTTACCTATGTATGGAAAAACCTCGGCTACAATATTGTGCTCTGGATGGCGGGACTGACCGCCATACCCGGCACGCTTTACGAGGCCGCCCGGGTGGACGGGGCGAACCGCAGGCAGTGTTTTTTCCGGATCACGCTGCCAAATCTGAAATCCACCTTTTTTATTGTTACCGTGCTGTCGCTGCTGAATTCCTTTAAGGTGTTCCGGGAAGCCTACCTGGTCGGCGGAGATTATCCCAATGACAGCATGTACCTGCTGCAGCATCTGTTTAATAACTGGTACCGGGAACTGGCGCTGGATAAAATGTCCGCGGCCTCCGTGATGGTGGCGGGGATGATACTGGTGCTGATCCTGGTATTGCAGAGGTATTGGGAACGGGAGTAATGCAGGGTGAGGCTGATAGAGTAGCTGATTCTGATGCTGCTATTGCAGAGGTGTTGGGCCAGGGAATAATGCAAGGTGCAGCAGGGATAACCCCGGTGTATTCAGCTTGTGGGAAAGGAAAAAATCATGAAAAAGAAAATCCGTAAAAATATATTTCTGATTTTTTTGTCGCTGCTGGCGTTTTTTATCTGCTTTCCGGTCATCTTCCTGCTTGTCGGTTCTCTGATGGGCAGCGATGAGCTGGGGCATTATCTGGGCGCAGTTCTGGGCACCTCGGAGGGATATGCCTCCTGGGCTCTTTTGCCGACCTGGCCGACGCTCAAAGCCTATGTGGAATTGCTTCTGGATTCGCCGGAGTTTTTTGTCATGTTCTGGAATTCCATCCGGATGACCGGGCTGATCCTGATAGGGCAGCTGCTCTGCGGCGTTCCGGCTGCCTGGGGATTTGCGCAGTTAAAGATACCATTTGGAAAGCTTCTTTTCAATTTATATATTATCCTGATGCTGATGCCGTTTCAGGTCACAATGCTTTCCAATTATCTGACCCTGAATGCTTTGCATCTGGTCAATACTCAGTGGGCGGTGATCCTGCCCGCGGCGTTTTCTACCTTCCCGGTCTTTATCATGTATCATTTTTTCCGGAGCATTCCGAAAGAAATTATGGAGTCGGCGCAGCTGGATGGGGCAAATAAGTTCCAGATATTTCTCCATATCGGCCTGCCGCTGGGATCTTCCGGAATCGTCTCGGCACTGGTGTTAAGCTTTCTGGATGCCTGGAACCTGATCGAACAGCCGATGACATTTTTAAAGGATAAATCCCTTTGGCCGCTGTCCCTGTACCTGCCGGACATCAGCATGGAAAACGCGGGGCTGGCATTCGTCGCTTCTGTCATCACGCTGATTCCGTCGCTGCTGGTCTTCCTGGCAGGGCAAAACTATCTGGAGCAGGGGATCGCGGCATCTGCGGTGAAAGAGTAGAGGGTAGTTGCTGTTTTGATGGTATACATAGAGATTCATGAGAAGGATAAGAATCATCTTATCTGCAATCCTCGTCAGGATGCAGAGAAAAAACTTGTTATTAAATGGTAAAGGACAGCCATGATATAAAAAAATATTTAGATTTTATGCAAGTATAGAGATAGGCGACCTGAAAAATTGTAAAAACAGAAGAAAATTGTGCAAAGGAAGAGTAGAGGAACCCGAGAAACAGGAAAAACAGAAAGAAGTCGTGCAAACAAAGAGTAGAGGAACCCGAGAAACAGGAAAAACAGAAGAAAGTCGTGCAAACCAGGAGTGGAAGTACCCGAGAATGGAAAATAGTGAGAGAAAATACATCTTTAATACTGGTATAGAGTAATGCGTTACTAATAAAGATTATACAATGAGGGTTAGATTTATGAATCAGCAGGAAAAATCAAGGCGGAAAAATTGGAAGCAAATACTCAATTTCGAACTGGATAAGGAGAAAAAGGCATCCCTCCAGGTGCGCGCCCTGCGGTGGCTGGCGGCTTTCCTGATATTGATGATTCTTCTGACGCTTCTCTCCCGGGCGGCGGATTCCGTGACCGTCGCTAAGGTGACGACAACCGGCGTCAGCGGCGGCAGCCTCACACATGAGATTCAGGCGGAGGGTTCTATATCGGCAAACCGGGAGGTGTCGGTCGAGGTGGCATCGGGACTCAAAATTGCGTCCGTAGAGGCCGCGGCGGGGACAAGCGTGGAAGAGGGGGATATCCTGCTTTATCTGGACACGGAAGATCTGAATGAAAAACTCGAGTCCGCGCAGGAGGAGCTTGCGGTCCTGGAAGCGCAGGCGTCGGATAAGGAGGCGAATGATGCCATCGCCAGTGCCGGTGCGCAGAAATCTCTGAGCAGGGCGCAGGAAGATTACGACACGGCAGTTTCCTCTGCGAATCAATCTGTTGCAGATGCAAAGGAGGAAATGGAAGAAGCATTAAACGCTTACAATACACTCAAAAACAGCGGGAGCTCCGACGGTGATACGGATACAATTGTTCTGGACTCTCTGGTAAAAGCGGTAGAAGAAAAGCAGGCGGCCTATGACACGGCAGTGACAGAGCTGGAGAATCTGAACAGTGAAATCGAATATACGGTCAATCAGAAAATCAGCGGGGAAGGAGCCTCAACTGACGCGGAGAAAAAATCTGCCCGTGACTCTGTGGAGTCCGAATACAAAGAGAAGCTGACTGCGGCAGAAAAAGCGGTATCGACAGCGAAAAGTGATCTGGATGAGGCGGATGCTGCTTTATCCGCATATCAGGCAGAATCTGAGGCGGCCAACCAGACTGATTATGAGGAACAGCTGCAGACACTGTATGAGGAGTATATCGCAAAAAAAGACGCCTATAACGATGCGCTTACCGCACAGGAGGAATCTGTCCGTTCTGCAAAGCGGGCGCTGGAGGATGCTTCCGAGTCGACGGACACTGTCGATACGGCGAGTGAACTGACAGAAGCAAACGCCATGGAAGAGAAGCAGGAGGAAGTGGATGCGCTGCAGGAACTGGTCGATCTGGGTGGAGAAGTCACGTCGCCTTCCGATGGCCTGGTCGTCAGCGTTCCCGTTTCCGCCGGGGAGACGACCGCGGAGGAAACATCCATCCGCATCGCAGATCAGAGTGCGGGATACAAATTTACGGTATCTCTGGATAAAAGTACAGCAAAATATCTCTCAGCAGGGGATGAGATTACGCTCGACATCGGCAATGACACAACCGTCTCCGGGCTGACGATTGACAGTATCGAGGTGTCTGCGGAGGACAGCAGTACCTATAATCTTACCGTGTTTATCCCGGCGAAAGTGACAGGGCTGGGAAATTTTGCATCCATGTCTATTGAAAAGACCACGAAAAAATATGATTGCTGCGTTCCCTTAAGTGCGCTGCACAGCGATGGCGGCGATTATTTTGTGTATGTACTCACAGAGTCGGACACCGTTCTCGGAACGCAAACTACAGTGGAGCAGGTGCAGGTGGAAATCCTGGATAAAAACAGCGAGTCCGCGGCGATTGAGGGCGGCGTCGGCTGGGGGCAGGAGATTGTCCTGACATCTACAAAATCTCTTCGTTCCGGAGACCGGGTGCGGGTAGAAGAGTGAGAAAGACACATGGGTTGAGTGGAGTAACTATAACCCACAAAACCAGAAGAAATTGAGAAATAGTGGGTTGAATGGAGTAGCTATAACCCACAAAACCAGAAGAAATCGAGAAAAATTGGGTCGCAGAGTAAGACGGCAGAGAGTTGTATAAGCATGTTTTACGCAGGCAGACTGTGGCGAAAAAACAGTCAGGTAAATCTTACACGGGTCTTTTACGAGGAGGGATGAGGATGCGGCGTGGAATCCGACGTCTGGGAAAATATATTTTGCTTTTGCTCTTTTTGATTTGTTTCGGTTATATGCTGTCTCTGCATACATCCCTCAGCAGAAGCGGAGCACCGGTCATCTATTATCCGGAAGAAAATGCACTTTCATACGATACGCTTACGTCCATGCGGGAGAATGAAGAGGGTATAACGACAGGCGCAGCGGGAACGACAGGCACAGCGGGTGCGACGGAAACTGAGGACACAACGGGATTTCTTTCCTATACAGCGGTCGAAACGGTGGAAAACCAGACATTTTCCAATGAAGTGCTGGAGCGGAGCGCAACAGGGACGTTGCTCCTTATCGACGGAAGCTCTGCAAACCTTGTGTCAGCCACGGGTGAACTGATGGAGGACGACCTGACCGGCTGCGTGCTCAGCACAGAAGCGGCGTGGGAACTGTTTGGGGAGACCGAAGTGACGGGCGGCGAAGTCCTCTGCAGCGGCGTTTCCTTCGAGGTCCGGGGTGTGTATGAGGATACAGAGTGCGTCCTGATTCTCCCGGCGGAGGCTCTTATCCGGGCTGCGGCCGCTTCTGAACTTTACTTTGACATGCTTGTAGCCATGCCGGATGATAATTTAAGTGATGCGGAGAGAAGTGAAGCAATCGAAGTGTTTGAGACGAAATATGGTCTGGACAGCGACAGCGTTACTGACTGTATGATTTACAAGCGGCTCTCGACCGTATGTGTCATGTTGGTTCCGACGATCCTCATGCTTTGTGTGCTGGGGAGAGGGATCGCGGGGCTGGTGAGAAACCGGCGCAGGCCGTTCCGCCTGGCGCTGCTTTGCATCACTTTGATTGCCGTGATTGTTGTGTTTTTCCGCTTTTTTCAGATATCGCCTTCCATCCCGGCGGATCTGATTCCGAATACCTGGTCTGATTTGGATTTCTGGAAAGATAAAATGTCTGAATTTGCGACAGCGATTCAGCGTTTGCTGTTTCAGAGTAAGAGCGGGATCGAACTGAATTATTATAAGCCGTTTGTGCGGCTCGCCGCGCTGACCGGGACAGGAGTTCTTTTACTTGTGGTCACAAACCTGAGTTTTCGAACAGGAGACCGGCACTTCTTCCGTATCGGGAGATTGCAGCCGGGTAGCTTGCGATTCCTTTTCCTGGATTTAGCTGGTGTTTTTGCCACAGAATTGGTTGCAATCTGCCTCCTGCGCCAGTGGAGAATTTTCCTGGACGGTAAACGGATGCTGATCTATCTGTGGCCGTATTTTCTTATGGCAAAATATGTGGTGACTCTAAATTATGAATGCTTTTTACCCAAAAACCACTTTCATTACGATAATATTGGTATGCGGTGAAATTAACTTGCAATATGTGAGAAGCTGTTTGTTGCACACAACCTAATGCATAGGGATGGGAGACTATTTAAAATTTTCTGTTGATTTTTTCATTTTCCTGCATATAATAAATAAGGCATGCGGCAAGCATGCTCATGAACACTCACGAAAAAGGCCTGGGACTTCCTGCAAGAGCAGAAATCTCATTGACGGATTCCTTTTTTGTGTTACAATGTTTATAGAGGATAGCGGCGATGACCAGCTATCGTGGTGATGAAACAGTTGACTGTGTCGGAATGCAGCCATCTGTGGAGCCAGCCCGTGGGTTATGCGGTTACCACAAGCCGACTAGATTCCCCGGAATCGAATGAAAACGCTTGAGTGAGAGCCTTGCAATGGCAAGGCTCTTATCTTTTAGATGTGTGCCTGGCGGCGCACGTTTCTAACCGGTGAAAGTCCGGAATCCGCCCGGT
>JAJQCB010000260.1 GCA_021203005.1 Clostridiales bacterium
GGATAACCTTGAACCAGCCCTTGGTCATACGGGCACCATCCTCCGGGCTGGAGAAGTACTGCCAGTCAGAAGCGGAAGCAGAGGCAGAAGAAGAAGCGGAAGCATCGGTTGTCTGGATTACCCACTGGTAAACCATGACGCCGCGCTCATCAAAGCCGTACTTCTTGCCGTTGATCGTCTTGGTACGATAGGTAGAAGAACCATCGCTGAAGTCCTTCTTCTGTAATCTCTTGCCGTTGCTCTGGAAGTAGAACCAGTAGGTCATGTCGTCGTCTTCTTCGTCGTCATAGACCTCCAGATACTGCCAGCCGGTCTTCATCGCGCCGTCTTCCCAGCTGCCGCAATAGTACATCGCGTCTTCACCGGTCACGGAAGCCCATCCGTCGTCATCGTTCTGCATCTCGGAGTTGTCATCAACCCAGCCATACAGCATGATGCCGTCGTCATCGAAGGCATATCTCTTGCCATCGATGGTCTTGAACTTGGTGCTGTCAGAATCGCCAGCGGTGTAAGCCTTACCACTAGACTGCATGTAATAGTAATGATACTCAGCCGGATCCTCGTCGTCATCCTGATCCTCGTTGACAACCTTGACCCAGGTGTTCTTGACCATAACACCGTTCGCGTCTACATAGTAGTAATCGCCGTCGTCGTCAATCAGCTTGTCGGTGGCCATTGCGCCGCCTTCCTCGCTGTCCAGCCAGTACCAGTTGTCGCCGGACTTCTTCCACTCGTCCTCGACGATGTTGCCATCGCTGTCATAGTAATACCAGACTCCATCTTCCTCAACCCAGCCAGCTGCTGCGAAGGAAGTCATGGAAGCGCCGATGGCAAGCAGTGCTGCTGCAGATGCGACTGCAACTACTTTTGTCTGCTTTCTCATAATGAATGCACTCTCCTTTTTTGATTTTTTGAAACTCTCTGACCGTGAAAGTCAGAATTTGCATTACAAAGGTGATTCTACTACCGATTAGGTAAATTATCAATAGTTTTTTGACATTTTTTTCGTCTTTTTGAAAGAAATATCAGCTTTGATAACCCCCATCCGGGAGTTGATCACCTCTCCATCACACTGACAGTATAATACACTTTTTCCGGAAATGCTATAACGAAACCCTAAGCATTTTCTTACGAAAACCTTACGGAAAGCGAATTTTTAGCGAAAAATGTTTTAAAAAAGGTACAATTTTCCTTTAAGACTGGATTTATTTTTGAGAGTGTGATATGATGCTGTTCAGTAATCTTGATTTTTTGAAAAATCTGAACGTTTTTCATCATTTTAAGGAGGAACGCATCATGGATCGAATCGGACTGATCTGCCGGTATCTGAAGGAGAACCCACACGCGAGCCAGCGGGATCTGGCCGCGAAGACGGGGCTGTCGCTGGGGACGGTCAATACTCTGATGAAGGAATGTATGAATCGAAGACTGATCGCGCAGGAAAAGAGTTTTGCCGGGACTTATGAGCTGACCGGCCCGGGCGACGATATGCTGGACAGATACCGGGTGGACGGAGCACTGATTCTCGCAGCCGGATTCGGTTCCCGTTTCGTTCCGCTGACGTTTGAGACACCGAAAGGGCTTCTGGATGTGTTTGGTGAGCGCATGATTGAGCGCCAGATTCGCCAGCTGCGGGAGGTCAGCGTCACAGATATTACTATCGCAGTGGGATACCTGAAGGAAAAGTTCGAGTACCTGACAGATCGTTACGGTGCGAAGCTGATCTACAACCCGGAATATTCCACGAAGAATACGCTGACAACGATTTACCGGTGCCGGGAGGCGCTGGAAGGGCGCAATATTTATGTCCTCTCCTCCGACAACTGGCTGCGAAACAATATGTTCCATACGTATGAATGCGGCGCCTGGTACTCTGCCGCATACATGGAGGGTGAGACATCGGAATGGGCTCTTTCTTTTAATAAAAAAGGAAGAATTACCGATGTTCATGTAGGTGGAAGGGATACCTGGGTGATGTATGGGCCGGCCTATTTCTCCAGGGAGTTTTCCGCTGCCCTTCTGCCATTGATAGAACAATATTACCAGACCCCCGGCACAGAACAGTTTTATTGGGAAGATGTCCTCAGAGAGCATATCAACGAATTGGAGATCAATATTAACCGTCAGCCTGCCGATCAGGTCTATGAATTTGAAAACCTGGAAGAGCTGCGGGCGTTTGACCCCAAATATCAGAATCGCTCGGACAACACCGCGCTCCAATTGGTCTCACAGGTCTTTCAGACACCGGAATCAGAGGTGCGTGAACTTCGTTGTCTGAAATCCGGCATGACAAACAAATCGTTTCTGTTCACGCTACGTGGCCGCACCTATATCTGCCGGATTCCCGGACCGGGGACGGAGCTTTTGATCAACCGGAAACAGGAAGCGGCCGTCTATGACGCAATCCGACCGCTGAATCTGTCAGAGCATGTCATTTACAGCAACGGGCGCACCGGCTATAAAATATCAGAATATTATGAAGGGTCACGCAACGCAGATGCGAAGAACTGGGATGATATGGCGATCTGCATGGATCTCGCCAGGCGCCTGCACACGTCCGGCGTTATGGTCAGCCATCGCTTTGACATCCGGGAACGAATTGATTTCTACGAAAAACTGTGTCAGGCACACGGCGGCACACGTTTTGAAGATTATGAGACAACCCGGATGCAGATGGACGAGCTGATGGACAATCTTGACCGGCTGAAGCGGCCGGACGCCCTTTCCCACATCGACGTTGTCGTGGATAACGTGCTGATTCTTGCGGACGGCACCAGCCGGCTGATCGACTGGGAATACGCCGGAATGTGCGACCCTCTGATCGATGTTGCCATGTGCGCGATTTATTCTTATTACAACGAAGAAGATGCCGACCATCTCATCCGGCTCTATTTCCAGCGTGAACCCACACGGGAGGAGCGTCTGGTTGTGTACTCTTATATCGCGCTCGGCGGTTTCCTCTGGAGCCTGTGGGCCGTATATAAATCCTCCATTGGCGAAGAATTTGGGGAATACACGATGATTATGTACCGTTATGGCAAAAATTACTACCGTAAAATAAAGAAACTGGGCTTCCTTCCGTCCTAGAAGCCTTTGACAGAACTGGCAGAAAAAGTTATGCCAATCGTAATAAATTCGTTATCATTTCCGGATGAGGTTGTGTTATAATCGGAGACAGATGAGCACAGCTTCATACAATACGAGATTTTAAGGAGGATTACATATGAGAAACAGACGTTTTCTCGCTGCCGCCGCAGTTGTCGGCGTGATGAGCATGATGACCTTTGGTTCTGTGATGACCGCTTACGCCGCCGGATGGGTTCAGAATGGAAGCACCTACGTTTATTATGATGACGACGGCAACCTGCACAAGGGCTGGATCAATACCTCAGATGGTTATTATTACACGGATCTTTCCACCGGTGAGATGGTGACCGGATGGAAGCAGATCAACGGCAATACCTATTATTTCCAGGATAATGGTGTGATGGCGACCGGATTTATCACCGTCGACAACAAGGGGTACTATATGCTGAGCGACGGTACGATGCACACCAGCAACTGGCTGAACATCGGCGACAGCTATTATTATTTCGATGAGAACGGCGTGATGGTCACCGGATGGTATACCATCGATGGTTCCACTTACTATTTCAGCCCGAGCGACGGTACCTGCACGCTCAATACCGCGATTGAGATCGACGGCAGCTGGTATCTGTTCGGCTCAGACGGCAAGATGCAGACCGGATGGCAGCAGGTGGACGGTCATTATTTCTATTTCCACACGGATGGAAAGATGCTGACCGGATGGCTGAGCGATGGCACGAACAAGTATTATATGAAACCGGACAGCGGACAGATGTCCATCGGCGCGACTGTGATTGACGGATATTACTACTTCTTCAACAATTCCGGACATCGGCTGACCGGATGGGTGAGCCTGGAAGGTTCCTTCTATTACTTTGATCCGTCAGCTGACGGACGCATGGTAGCCGGAACCACGCTGACAATCGACGGCATTGCCTATACGTTTGGCGCGAACGGCGTCTGCACCAGCGATGTATCCGCGGTCAGTGCCTATGACGGCGATTCCGTCACCGGAACGACCAGCTCTTCGAGCTCGACTGACAGCAGCGCTTCGACCAGTAGCGTAAGCGGCGTCAACGGCGGACCGGGTGTGAGCAGTTCTACCTACAGCAGTTCCACCTCTTCGTCAACCAGCGAGAGTACGAGCACCACGACGACGGATTCCTCCAGCGGCACCAGCCTGACGCCTGGCTCAACGACTGGTCCGACTGCATAGGACAGGAAAATTTCAGATTGGCATTTTCATATAACACCCCCGGCGAAACGATTCGCCGGGGTGTTGTATGAAAATGGCTTCATGATCCATCATATATCCTTCTTTCTTAAATCTTAAGTATAACATATCACCAGACAAATCTCCATATTTCCCCTCATTTTCCCAGATTTTCTTCACTGCCCTTCTTGTGATAGTTTACCCAATCAGTAGTAGAATCACCTTTGTAATGCAAATTCTGGCTTTCACCGCCGGCGATTCTGACAGCACCAAGTTCAAGACCATCGACGGCAAGAGATATGCCTTCGATGACGACGGCATCATGCGTTATGCCACAAGCAGTACCAATCCGGTGTGCCTGTCCAGATCAGTGTATATGAAGATAGATTGTACATCGCCAACTGTGGCTGCCTGCCGGAGAACTGGACATTGGATAACCTGATGCAGAAACATGCGTCCAATCCTTATAATCCCAATATCGCCCATGTATTTTATTTAGCAGGCTTTATTGAAAGCTGGGGTCGGGGCATTGAAAAAATCTGTTCCGCCTGTAAAAATGACGGTGTACCGCAGCCTGTTTACACAATCAATCCTGGTGATATTATGATTGAATTTACTGCACCAGAGGACAGGGTTATTCGTTCCGCCAGGGTGACTGAAAGGGTGACTGAAAAGGTGACTGAAAAGGTGACTGATAATGAGCGCACTTTACTGTTGCTTCTTTCTGAAGACCCCGGATACACCATGCCGCAGCTTTCAGAAAAAATGGGAATCAGCAGAAAAACAATTGCTCAAAGAATGAAGCAGCTGAAGAAAAAAGGCATTATCGAGCGGATTGGTTCTGACAGAAAGGGGTATTGGAAAATAAACAACCAATAATATGGTCTAGACGAGACTGTCCTGCATCCACACTCCTTCCGTCACCGCTTCGCCAAAAGCTTCCTGGAACGGTACAATGACATTGCGCTGCTGGCAGACCTCATGGGACATGACAGCATTGAAACCACACGGATTTATCTGCGCAAAACCAGCACGAAGCAGCGGGAACTGATCGATAAAATTGCAGACTGGTAAAACAGTGTTGATAGCGGCTTTTATTACCCGCCTGTTATAACATGGGCGGGCAATATATCCGACAGGCATCGCTCATGCGATGTCATGTACTCGCCTACTATTGATCAAGGCTGTTCGGCTTCAATAAGAAATCATAAACGCTCATCACTAGGACTCCATTGTCGTTATAGTAAGGAGCCGGCGTTTCTTTGGTGATAATAATCTTCTTAAAGGCATCGCCTGTCAGCATAAGAGAACGCTGCTCCTGCTCCATCTTCTCCTGATCCGGTATTGCATAAGCCGACTGAATATAGAAACGCCTGGAACCTTTATTGCAGACAAAGTCAATTTCCAACTGTTTGCGGATGCGTTTGCCGTTAGAATCTGTACCATTTTGCACAATTACGCCAATATCCACGTTGAAGCCACGAATTTTAAGCTCATTAAAGATAATATTTTCCATGGTATGCGTTTCTTCCAACTGGCGGAAATTTAGTCGGGCATTGCGAAGTCCCATATCAGTAAAATAATACTTTACCGGAGTATCAATATACTTTCTCCCTTTCACGTCATAGCGGATAGCCTGATCAATCAGGAAAGAATCGCACAGATAGTTGATGTAGTTCCCAATTGTTGTCTTACTGATTGTTTTCTGCTTTACACCTCTGAATGTTGCAGATAATTTTGATGGATTCGTCAACGACCCGATCCCAGAGGACAAAATGTTGAGCAGGTCTTCCAGTTCAGCACGGTTGCGAATTTTATGACGTCCCACTATGTCTGAAATATACGTTTCCTCGAACAGAGATTTGAGAAACTGAATTTTTTCTTCCGGAGTCTGAAAGCGAAGCACAAGCGGCAACCCGCCATAGAGCATATATTCATTCCACCCATCCTGTTTACTACCGGAATAAACAGACATAAACTCAGAAAAACTAAGCGGATACATGTGAACTTCATCGCCGCGGCCGCGAAACTCCGTAATGACATCTTTGGAAAGAAAGCGGGCATTGCTACCGGTGACATACACATCAACATTTTCCATTCGAATAAGACTGTTCAAAACCGATTCAAATTCCCCAAGCAGCTGCACTTCATCAAGAAGCACATAATACATTTCACCGTCAGTAATCTGCTCTTTCAGATATGGCATCAGCACATATGGATCCTGATAGCGCTTGTTTTCAAAGGCATCGAAAGCAATTTCAATGATATGATTTCCATCGATTCCTTCTTCCACAAGATGAGCCCTGAAAAGATGAAATAACAGATATGATTTTCCACAGCGACGAATACCGGTAATTACTTTAATAAGACCATTATGCTTCTTGTTGATAAGCTTATTTAAATACAAATCTCTCTTAATAACCATATATGAAGTCTCCCACTGGACATTTTTGCGCGTTTGCAAACTTCTGTACAGTAGAATTATATCCTGTTTTGAGAAATTTTACAATCCTTTAATGGACATTTTTGCGCATTTACACCTTTTTGTTCAATAGAATTTCTTTTTCTGATGACGTTTCTGCATTTCATAAAAGATATTTCTGATCGACAATTACCAACCGCAGACGGTTAACCTGCGGATTCGTGGGATCAACTGCTATCTGGAGAGTCAGAACCTGGAGGAGTTGAAGCTGTCATCGATCAAATACCAGCATAAACCCTTCGTGGATAATGTCATCAGCGAGGCGGACTATCTTTTCTTTAAGAATTGCCTCAAGCGGGACAATGAGATGCTCTGGTACTTTGTCGTCCGTTTTCTGACAACCACCGGTGTTCGCGTCAGTGAACTGGTCAAAATCAAGGTCGAGCATGTTCAGAAAGGCTATCTTGACCTGTATTCCAAGGGTGGGAAGATGCGCCGGATCTACTTCCCCATTTCTCTGCGTAAGGAAGCATTGAGCTGGTTAAAAGAAATTGGCCGGGACAGCGGCCATATCTTCCTGAATCGGAGCGGGAAATCAATCTCCGAGCGCGGCATCGCGGAACGACTGAAGTTTCACGGCAAGAGATATGGCCTGGACGAGACTGTCCTGCATCCACACTCTTTCCGCCATCGCTTCGCCAAAAGCTTCCTGGAACGCTACAACGACATCGCGCTGCTGGCAGACCTTATGGGACATGACAGCATTGAAACCACACGGATTTATCTGCGAAAAACCAGTACGGAGCAAGCCATATCGTTTTTCTTGCAGAGTAAATTTAATGTATCCACATCTACATACCCATCAATCAGTGTAATATTTTTCTCTGCTTTCTGGATCAGGCTAATAAGCAGACCAAATGCATCATAAATCTGTCCATCAAAGAAAACTTTTTGGGTAGACTCTTCATGCTCTGATATGTAGTCAAATATCTGTTCAAATCGCCGTTCAGTTTTTTCTTCAAATGCCTCCCGTTGAATATCTGACTCAATCTGCCGGGTTTTGATATTGCTGATTTCTGACAAAAGCAAAGTATTATTTGCAAGATACTTTCGCATCTCAACAAATGTGTCCATGATTCGGATACTCACCTGTATTGCAATTTCACTTCGCAAAACTGCTGATAACATAGATATTCCTTGTTCTGTGAATGCAAAAGGTAATTTACGTCGGCCACCGTAGCCAGGGCCATCTACATACAAACTTGAAGTCACAATTTGTGACTTCAAGTTGTCAAACTCCTCTTTAGTCAATTGGAAACGAAATCGATCAGGAAAACGAGAAATATTTCTTTTCACCGCCTGATTAAGAACTTTTGTTTCCACTTGATACAGCATAGCTAAATCACTGTCAATCTCTGGCAGCACCTGGTATATGGAGAAGGTGTTAAACTCATCCAGCCATTCCTCCGGAGAATCAGGAACCTTGTCCGGTTCCGCGTGCTTTTCTTGATATTTCAAGACATTTTAAAATTTAACATGCCACTATCAACTTTAAATTCTAATTATAGCATATTTCTCTTTTATGTTTTAAGAAATTTTGGATTTTTAATACCCATTTATGCGTTCGCTCCTGCTGATAATTTACCTTATCGGAAGTATAATCACCTTTGTAATGCAAATTCTGGCTTCAATGCCAGAGGGTTTCAAAAAAACAAAAAGGAGAGTGCATTCATTATGAGAAAGCAGACAAAAGTAGTTGCAGTCGCATCTGCAGCAGCACTGCTTGCCATCGGCGCTTCCATGACTTCCTTCGCAGCAGCTGGCTGGGTTGAGGAAGATGGAGTCTGGTATTACTATGACAGCGATGGCAACATCGTCGAGGACGAGTGGAAGAAGTCCGGCGACAACTGGTATTGGTTGGACGGCGAAGAGGGCGGCGCAATGGCCACCGATAAGCTGATCGATGACGACGGCGAT
>JAJQCB010000066.1 GCA_021203005.1 Clostridiales bacterium
CTGATTTCCACTATTGCCATCTGTATCACCTCCTCCCCCGTACTGTTTTCCCACATCTGTGATCGGGATGTAGTTGCCATTCACCATGAGGATATCTCCGCCCTCCTTGACCGGCAGGTCGAGGTATCCCCGCGCCTCGTTCGGCGTGTAGATCCCGTTGTTCACCGCTTTTGCCAGGTTCTCCATCTGGGTCTTTGAATCCGTCCTGAGAATCGCTTTCTCATTGAACTTGAACAGGTACCCTTCCTTTGCCTCCTGCGGCGTCAGGGCCTTCGCGTTGATCTCCGCCTCATACTGGCCTATCCGGTAAAGCATGGTATCCACCAGAAAAGCCAGCTGCTGGGTCTCCGAATTCGAGTAGGACGATTTCTCATAGTTGTTGATCTGGTTCGGTTTGATCCCAAATGCCGCCGCGATCTGCAGCGCCGTATACTTTTTCAGCTCAAAGAACTGCGCGTCCGTCAGGCTGACATTGATCGGCGTGAAGGTCAGCGCCGCGGGAATCGGCACCACCTTGCCCGCGTTTTTCGGGCCGCTCAAGATATCGGCGAATTTTTTCTGGATCGCCTGCCTCTTCTTATCGTCGAAATCACCCGTATACTGGATAATCGCCCTCGCGCTCAGACCGTTTTTATAGAGCTCGTTCTGAAAGCTCTGGCTTTCCGACGCCCCGCTGATCGTGTCCTTCAGGATATCCCGCACTGGAAGGCCGAGCACGCCATCCAGGCTGTACCAGGTCTTAACATGCAGCACATCGTCCGACAGGAAAAGGTACTGCCTGCCGCTCCGCGGGTCGGAATACTGATAGTACAGCCTTCCCTCATCTCCGAAGATGCCCACATCATCCATCAGAACCTGCACATAATTGCTCTGCATCACCCAGGCGTCCCGCAGCTCATATTCCCCGCCGAATTTCATCCTGTTGAATTCCCGCCGCAGCCAGACGTAGCCATTGCCATAATGCTGACAGTTCATCTCCACCGTCCCCCAGAAGGTCGACGGCGTCATATAGCTGTTTGGCCGCACTGCAAGGACATAGGCTGCATTCGACGGGTCAGCCCGGATCCGGCCTTCCGATGTCTCCTGATAATATTTCAGCGGCAGCTTCCCGATCATCTCACTCAGCATTTTCAGGCAGGTATAGTACGTGATCTCGCTCAGCGCTTTTCGGTTGGTCCCCTTATCAATCCCAAGCCACTCCAGCAGCTCCTCATTGTTCAGATCCGCCGAGCTCTTCGTAAGGGCATTCCAGGCCACCTTTATTCAATTCCACAGCTCCATCTTTATCACCAGTCACTTTCCAAAAATTCATCCAGAGCATCCTCCAGATTTGTCAAGCCGAAATCGTGGTACATCGCCAGTTTATAGCCGCACAGTACGGCATCCACCGGGTCAATCCGCTTCGTGCTCGCGTCTTTATCGATCTTGATCAGGCCGTTGCTGCGCCTGATCACGGCATTTGACATCGCATAGTTCAGCAGCGGGTTGTAAAGGTACAGGATATTGCCGGAATACACCTGCTCCCGGAATCCCTGCGTGGACTCATTCAGGGACTTGTGGCTCTGATAGACTTCCTCCACCTCATATCCCTGCTCCGACAGATCCATCATCAATTTTGACGCATTCGCCGGGTCGACGCACAGCGTCTGAATCTTCCACTCATTCGCCGTACAGGTGTCCAGGACGTATTGCATAACCGCGTTCTGGTCGACGATCGGCGTGTCAGTCACACTCAGGAAGCCCTCCCGCTCCCAGGCGTCATAGTCCACCTTGTCCACTGCCTTCCTCTCCGCCAGCTTCTCCCTGTTCGGGATGAAGGAGTGGGAAGACACGATATATTTCACGATCTGCACGCCGGTCTGATCCATCTCCCCTGAGAGGAATGGGACCACGAACGCGACTGAGGTCAGGTCGATCTTTGCCGACATATCAAAGCCGACATAGACCGGCATCCCCTTCGTGTCGATCGGGAGTTCCTCCACCTGGCAGGCCGCCCATTTGGCCATGTCCATGTAGCCGTTCTCCTTCGCCTGCACCCAGATGTTCATGCACTTCGTGAGAAATGCCGTCATCTTCTCCGGGACGATCTTCGCCTGGTTATAGGAATCCCTGATCTTCTCCTGCCCGTTCCGGTAACTCATGCGGATCGGGTTCGCCATATGCCAGTAGCGTTCAATCCCGACATTGTCGAGGTCCTTCGCCAGCTCCGGCTCCATCTCCATGATGTCGATCAGGTAGCTCTCATCCTCCACATCGACATCCGGATCCAGTACCTTTGACACATAGGCATACTCCACGGTATAGCACGGATAAGTCAGGTCGACGCCGGCCGTCGTGATGATGGCCAGCGTCGGGTCCTTCGTATTCGCCCCGAGGAACAGGTCGACGAATTCCATGGTGGGGTGCTGGTGGAGCTCGTCCACACAGAGAATCGCGATGTTGGTACCGTCGCCCTTCTTCCCGTCTTCCTTGCTCAGCGTCTTGATGAAGCTCCCGCTCTTACGGTGTGTGATCACATTCCGCGTAATATTGAAGCGGCTGTACAGCGGAGAATTCCGCAGCATCAGCCCTGCCTCCTCGAAGACGATCTTCGACTGCTCCCGCTTTACGCCCGCAGTATAGGCTTCATACACCTCATCATTTTTTGTACTCGAGACCGCGATCTCATACAGTAACACGCCTGCCAGCATCTGGCTTTTCGCGTTCTTGCGCGCCACCTCGGCGAACAGGCGCTTGAACCTTTTGAGGCTGTCCTCCTTCCGCCGCCAGCCATACAGCTGGCACAGCAGGAACTTCTGCCAGATGGTCAGCCTGATCGGCTGACCGGAGAGAACGCCCTTCGAATGTCTGAGCAGCGCGAACCAGTCCACAATGTTCTGCGCCGCGTCTTCGTCAAAATAATACGGGTAACCCGGATCCGTCTCTTCTTTTTCGATATCCCGCATGAAGCGGCGAACCGCAAATTTATGTTTCTTACAGCTGATGTAATCTTCGTACTCCGACACCCTGACATCATCAAGGCACAACCGACAGTACTCTTTCAGTTCCTCCCGTATCGACATCAGATATTCCCGAACTTCTCTTCCAGCGCGTCCTCCTCCTTTGCCGTCTTCACGGCAGCGGCTTTCAGCCTGGAGTCGATCGTCAGGCCGCAGAGGGCGGCAAAGCGGCGCATTTCATCGGCATAGCCCTTTTGTATCCCGATCAGCGGATTTGGTACTTCCGTGCAGCCGCTCTTAGTCCATTTTTCCACAAGAAAAGGAGCTTCCGCGAGCTCCTTTGTTACTTTCACATATTTTGAAAAGGCGTTACAGTAGGCCGCCAGATTATTCCGATCCAGATCCCCAATGATCTCAATCTCCCCCAGCGCCTTGACCAACCGTTTCCACTCTTTTTTTGCCACATCATCGATCAGCCAGTCCGGCGCATAGCGCAGCTGCCTTTTCCCGGTCGTCACGCTTGCCTCCTCTTTCCGCTTCTGGTACTCATTGATCTTTACGACGTGCCCTTTCTGCATCTCCATCGGCTTCCTGGCCCGGCCCATTCTGTCACCCTCTTTACCATTCCATTTTTTATTTGGAATTTTGCGTAAACAAAGCTGGGGGCTGCGGTCTTTTCGCAATTCCGAAAACTTTTTCGATCCCCCCTGCCCTATTGCTGTCCTCTTCGGTAGCGTTTCAGCATAGCTAAAAGTTCTTTTTGCATTGTCTTCTTGTTCTCTTTATACTTCTGTTCGATCGAACTGTGCGTGCTGTGGTGCAGGCTCATCAGGTTGCCCACATCACAGCGCCTTGACCAGTCGTCTGACAAGGGAATGATGTGATGCACCGTGTTGGCATACAGGACCGCGCCGCTTGTCATGAAGACATAGACGTCAAGCCCTTCATCCATTGAAAGCGCCGCCGCCCTGGCGCCAAGCCACTCCGCACTGTTGTAGAATTCCTTCGCCCGCGGGTCCCTGCGTTGCTGGTCATACTCATGGTAGCGGGCTTTCTGTTGTTCCTTGCGCAGCCTGATCACACACTCACAGGTCGTGCCGGATGGGATACGCCTGCCACATCGGCTGCAGCGTTTATATATCGGCATGGTCTATCTCTCCATATCAGGGCAAAGAAAAGCACCCGGCTTTCCCGGATGCTTCCCTCTTTACTCTCTGTTTGTCTCCTCGATGAACGCCCGCATGAGCTTCGCCAGCTGTGGCCCCATCGCTACGCCTGCTTTCTTACAGGCTACCTGATACTCCTCCACCGTCTTCTTGTCCAATTTGAAAGTCTTGGATACCAGCCCAGCTTTCGCGTCCCACTTGTCCTGCGGCCTTGGTTTCTTTTCGTTCTCACTCATCGCGCGCATCCCTCCATTTCACGTAAAGATTCCGCGCAATGATTCCTGCCACTACAGCAACCACAACCGCCACGATCAAATACAACTTCATACTTTACACAGATGAGCCAACATGTTATATTTAGGGAGCAGAGAGGCCGATCACTCTCGACCTCTCTGCGATTCCTATTTTGTGATCGCCCAGGTGATGAGCCCTGCGATTACACCAGAAACAACTCCTACGACCAGCTGAACCAGCACCTCACGCCAGTCCATGGAGTTTTTCTTTTTCTTGCTCATCTGTCTCTCACCTCCTTACAAGTATATAATAACATACGTGCACGTATTTGTCAATACTTTTTGGGAGGTTTTTTCAAAGTTTTTTCAAGAAAAAACACCCTGCTTTCGCAGGATGCTCTTTTTCCGCCGCCTTATTTTCATGGGGAATGAAGCAAGGCTTAGTCACCTGCCCTTAAGCTGGTAACCTATGGTTATTATAAAACGAAGTTTCCGAAGAAAACGAAGTTTTTTTACTAGTGGCTATATTACCTGATGTTCATTTTTCTCAGATATTTATCCCGAATCTCCAGCCTCACATAATCAGGCTTTCCCGAATAGCCGATCCGCTCCGCGATCTTCACCCAGTTCATTCCCTTCAGATACCGCATCTGAAACACATAGCGGGTCTGCCCGTCCTCAATGGCCGCGATCCAATCCTCCACTGCCCTGACCTGTTCATTCCGACGCTCCAGCATTGCCACACGCCGATCGTACAGAGGATAATCAAAGCCAACCACACTCTGAGGCCGCGCGTAGCCGGTGCTATAGTCGTTGATCACGCTGTTTCCCAGCCCGGCATCTGTCGTCCGCAGCTCCTTGAGCTCCGCCTCCAGGAAGGTAATCTCACGCTTGTACTTTTTGTAATTGTTCAGCAGCTTCTTGGTGATCCTGATGCCCATCGGCGCCGCCCTCCTTTTTGTCCTGCTCCCAGTTTTAGCCCGGCTCCTCTAATATGCGTCTTCTTTCATTTGGCGTTTTCACAAACCGCTGCCCACAGCTGGGACAGAATTGCTCCATTTGAAGTATCAATTCGTAATCGCATCGTGGGCACTTGACGACCGGCTGCCCATATCGGTCAAAACTATTGAAGTCACGATACGGTTGATGAACCTTGTCCCTGTCCTTCAGATATTCCACATAATCAATCATCCCATCACCCCAGCGCCGACATGGATCTCATCACAAGATCCGTGTCCTTGTTCTCCATCTCCTTCACAACATGGAGATATACCTTCTGCGTCGTCGCCATATTGGAATGGCCAAGCCGTTGCGACACGCTGGCAATGGATACGCCGCCCAACAGCAGCAAGGAGGCATGTGTGTGCCGCAGTCCATGCATCGAGACTACCGGGATCCCAACTGCCTTGCAATGCCTTTCCAGGATTCCATTAACGGTTGAATTATAGATGTCCTTATCTTCCGACACAAAAATAGGCTTGTCTCCTGGTAAATTCTTCGTCAGCTCCGCGAACTGCGAGGACAGCTGCCAGTCGATCTGTATCTTCCGTACAGAGGATTTGTTTTTGGTCGGCTGGAACCCTCCATGCTCCTTGTATCCCCATGTTTTGTTGATTGATAACAGCTGCTTCGAAAAGTTAAAATCCGCCGGCGTGATTCCCAGAGCCTCCGCGAACCGCATCCCCGTTTTCGCTACCAGCAATATCAGCCAGTCATAATTGATCTCCTGCTCCAGGTTTAAATCTGAAATCAGCTTCTGAAGCTCAAACTGGTTCAGATACTTTTTCTTCTTCTCGCTCGGCGCTTTCCCTTTTATGACATTCGCCGGGTCGGGTCTTTATCGACCAGACCGTCATCGATCATATCCAGCACTGCGCTTTTCAGATGATGATTGAAATCCATCACGGTCTGCCGTTCATGATCCACCGCATACAGGTTCAATATCTTCTGGTATTCCTGCCTGTTTAACTCTTTCGTATCCATCTCCGGAATATGATTCTTCAGCCAGGTAAGCGTTGTCATATATTTGTTGAGCGTGACTTCCCTTACGGCATCCCGTTTATATGTATCTATCCACTGTTCATAGTAATCAACTATCAGCATTCTGCATCTCTCCTTCCCTGTTATTCCTGTTTAATGCTCAGCTTCTTTACGCCCGGCTCGAGCTGCTTCACCCAGGTCACCTTATCCCGGAATGGCGCGACGGCCGATTCCCATCTTTGCGGAAGCGTTTTTGGCCTGCTCTCTTTCTTGATCACTGTGTCTACAGTATCAATCTCGACCATCCACCGCTTTCTGATTTTCGTTCCATTTTCACCGTACTGTGAAACTGAGCACGCTTTGACGCCTGTGATCTCTGCGACGTCTCTGGCGGGCATATTGTGTCCGAGAACCTTTCCGTCAAGGTCGTAGAGTGTGTATGTGTTAGCTCGTCCCATTGGCATCCTCCTTCCAGCGGCATATTATAGCTGCTCGCCCTGCTCCCATTTCAGGTGTTGCCCGCATTTCAGGCAGTACTCGTGATTTTCAAGTAAGTCTATGGCCGTTATCATACTGCCACAATGTGCACACCTAAAATATCCATAGTCTTCATCAATTTCTGTGGGCTCCACCGGCTCCTGCTTCTCCAGTGCGGCGATTGCCATATCTAGCACTTCTGCTTCCTCTCTGTACCTTCTGGCAATATACTGATCACGCTGTTTTTTCGATAAACTCACTTTAAATCCGTTTAATATTTTGAGATTTTCTATTGCTTCCCGATCAGTCATCTTCGCCCACCTTTCTTGTCTCCCACGAAAATGATACATCTGTTACCAGTTCAAACTCTTTTTCACATATGGGGCATTCTATTTTGTGAAATCCTTCTTCGTATAACTCTGGAAAATCCTCATGCCCATAGTATGTTTTAGTTCTTTCACCGCAGTATGGGCAAAAAATACACCCATCTGAATCACTTGTTTCTGTCCCATATATGTAACTATCATCCCCATCCCTGATTGCCTGTTGCTGTTCCTTTAAATGCTTTTCTTTTGCACACTGAAAGCAGATTGTCTCCCACGACATCATGCCTCGTTCCTGTCCGCATATTTTACAGATTTTTTCATCTTCGCCCATTCCTCCTTCCAACATCTCCTTTTCCATTATTCTCAGTATCCCCTTCACCACGGTTTCCCACCTTCCGTCCTGAAAATCAAGCGCCATTTCCTTACGTATGGCCTTAGATATACTGCTAATTGCCTGAAGCATAAAATAAAACTGCACGACTGACCCGGCACCAATATTATCCTCGACTATGACCTTCTGTGTACCTTCCAGCATTGTAATCAGCATTTTTCCTTCCACCTTTTCCAGAAATTCATCTATCAATTCCCCGAAAGAATCCAAATCAAGTTTTTTGTTCATTCTTCGCTACCTCCGTTATTCCTCCGTGAACACCTGAATATCATCAGCATATACGCCATAAGACGTTATAATATCCCCGCACAAATCATCAAGTTTAACTCTGTATGTCTTAATCTCCCGGCTCCCATCGGGATATCTGGTGATCGTATCTGGCTTTATGCTGATCAGCTCGCCCTCATGATCTTTACATTTGACTTTTAGCTTTTCCATTCGCTACCTCCGTCCATTTTTTGTGGGAAATCTGGTACTGGTATCCAATGTGTAACATGCATACCATAAATCTCTAAATCATTGTTCTCTACGGCTGTGCAAAATGCTCCGTTCTCACCTGTCTGCCTATAGATAACAATGTCCAGCCCATCATAGCCTTCTTTGCTTTTGGTAATTACGTTTACCACTTGCCCATCTTCCGGGCTTTTATCTTCGACTGGAATCCATCTTCTCACCGGCTCCACGTCTGCGGCGGGCATTCCATGAACGCACTCCCGCATGGCTTCCTCCATTGCGTCCAGCATGTCATCAACGTCTGTAATGCCCTCTGTGTCCAATTTCCTTGCCGCTTTACCCATGCTGTCTAATAGCGCATCAGAGTCTATGCATTTAACCATCTTCATTCCTCCCAATAATGTTCGGCATCCATTTCCAGAAAATTTTCCCGAACGATATTCCTTTTCAGAATCTTGTCAATCTGCTCATTATCATCAAAATACTGCATCCATACCTCGCGCATCCTCTCTCTGCTTTCCTCTATGTTGTCCGGCAGAATGTCCACGCCGTATATGCTTTTCAGCGCCACAAGCCCCTCGCTCATGTCCTTGCATCTTTCCAACTTGCGCCGCAGGATCTCAATCAGGAAATTCCCATTTCCGCACGACGGCTCCGTTGCCCTACTCTCGTTGATACAATGTAACGATGAACACGGATACCCCATTA
>JAJQCB010000073.1 GCA_021203005.1 Clostridiales bacterium
TCGGGCTTCCGCTGTAATACTCCAGAAGTGCGCGGAATTTTTCCCGGATATCCGCTGGAAACTCTCCGGACAGCAGCGCCTGCCGCAGGGGCTCCGCCTCCGAATAATATCCCTCCTTCGTGCGCTGGGCGATCCGCATCTTCCAGCAGTCGTTTGATACGATATAAGTGTAAAAGACATCCGAGCCGATATAAAAAGAATCGTGGGACTCCGTGTGTGAGGCATATTCCGGCAGGCGGGTGCTGACAATCCTCCTGGCCAGCAGCATCCCGCAGGCTTTCCCGCCGATCGCGCCGCTCCCCACCATCCTGTCCCGCAGCTTAAAATAATCCTTCGGCTTAAAATACTGCAGAATCCGTTCATGCAGGCGGGCATCCTTCGTCATCGTGCTCTCAATGATCTGGTCTTCCGTCTCTCTGCTGAACGTGCCGTGTTTATACTCCAGGCGGGCCAGGGCAAAGAAACGGTCATAGCTGTCCAGATTCTGATCCTGGCTCTCCGCCTCGGTTTCATCTACAAGCTGATAATACTTGCTCAGCGGAATGCCGCCGCGCAGCGTCCTGCACTCTTCTGTCTCCATATCACAGATATGCGGAAGAAACATCTCCGGCAGATTCCGGTTCCAGACCTTGAGCGGCTGCAGATAAAGCTTCCCGTGCCCAGAATGCACATCCAGAAGGAGCTGCGTCGTATCCCGGATTTTTGCCACAGCGTCGTAGGAATGACGCCCCCGCAGCAACGGAAAATACGCTACTGTGTCCAAGATAAACAGATAGGGGCAGGTCACGCGGAAAAAATTTCCCATCATCAGATCCGTATACCAGACCGACTGCAGGGAGGAGAGACTGTCGAAGACATAAAAAGCATCGTAACCCTCCTCCGTGATCCGGCTGCGGATATTTACCGTAAACGTCTCAAACCCCTCGTTCGGATCAAATTCATAAATCTTCAGCCCCGGCTGCGGCGAAAGCAAAGGCTCATGGTTGCCGAACCGCATATAAATCAGGTTACGTCCGTCGGCGATCGCCTGCTTCACAAAGGGAAGCGCAAAACACTGAAATTCCTCCAGCGTCGTCACCTGCCATACCACATTGTCCCCCAGACGGATATTGTCCAGCATCTCATCCAGTCCGGTGTTTCCGCTTAAGATTCTCTCAAATGCCGCCATACACTTCTCCTCCTTATCAATCGAACGGACATACACAGTCTCATATTCATCGCACTGAAACAGGCAACGCATCTATCCTGTTTCGTGCACCTCCGTTCAAAAAAAGAAAAGCGCTGCGGAAAACTTTCGTCTCACGCGGCGCCTTTGCCTCTGTCGAAATAATGTTATAACTATTGTAACAACGGAAGAGCAGAAGGTCAATATCCGATTTTATGATTCTTTCAAAAAAATCATATTCAACAACGCTCCCGCAATGACAGAAACGCCCCGAGGTTTCCTCTCTTCCCGTGGCTGGCACGGTGGGAAAACAGCAGATCCGGATTGCAGCAGGTGCAGATATCGGTGACCGACAGATGCTCCCGCAGGACCCCGGCCTCCAGAAGAACGATCTCATTTGCTTTCCAGAGATCCAGCTGATATTTTCTGTCTTTCGGTGCCTGTTGAATGGCGTCCGCACTTAACGCTGTTGTTGCTGAGGCATTATTTTGTGTCTCCGTCTTATGACCGGCAAATTCCTGCAGCTTTTCAGTTTCCGCCTCATAACCGGCAAACTCCTGCAGCCTTTCAGTCTCCGCCTCATGTCCGGCAAACTCCTGCAGCCTTTCAGTCTCCGCCTCATGTCCGGCAATTTTCCCATGCTTCAAAAGCTCCGCCTCATGTCCGACAAATTCCTGCGCGAATACCAGCGCCACATCCGCGCTGACCTCGTAGCAGTCCTGGCAGATCGACGGTCCAATCGCGCACAGCGCCTCCTCCGGCCGCGTGCCGTAATTCTCCGCCATCGCCTCCAGCGTTTTTTCTCCCATCCGTCCTACAGTGCCGCGCCAGCCGGAATGGCTGAGCCCGATCGCCCGGTGTACCGGATCCACGAAATAAAGCGGCACACAGTCCGCAAAAAAGGTCGCCAGCGTAAGCCCCGGCACATTCGTGATCAGGCCATCCACATCCGTGTAATCCCGCGGACGAACGACACCCTTTCCGGCATCCGCCTCCGTGACCACGCGGACATTTGTGGTGTGTGTCTGGTCAGAACAGACAATTCGCTCCAGATCAACGCCCATCGCTCCGGCCAGGCGGCGGTAATTCTCCATCACATGATCCGGATCGTCGCCCCTGGTAAAACTGAGATTCATCGAAGCAAAAACGCCCTCGCTGACACCGCCCAGGCGCGTGGTAAATCCGTGCCGAACGATCCCGGAATCCTCAAGAAGAGGGAACGTCAGCAACGGTAATGCCGTACCGTCAGTCAGAATATGGTTTTCTATCTTCAATATATTAACATTATCTTTTCTTAACAAATCCATTTGTTATACCCAGAACCAGCATACTATATCAAATCACGATATTCTCTTTACATTTTACACAAAATGCCCGATAAAACTCTGCCGATGAATCGGCGTCGGACCGTATTTTTTCAGTGCTTCGATATGCGCCGCTGAGCCGTACCCCTTGTTCGCCGCGAACCCATACTCCGGCATAATCCTGTCGTATTCCACCATCAGTCGGTCTCTGGTCACTTTTGCGACAATGCTCGCCGCACTGATGGAAATACTCTTTGCATCGCCCTTGATGATCGGCACCTGCCGGATGGAGACCTCCGGGATTGTCACGGCATCGTTTAAGAGCAATGTCGGCTGCGGATCCAGCTTGCCGATGGCTTCCCGCATAGCCTCATAGGTTGCCTGCAGGATATTGATCTCATCGATACGCTGGGGGCTGCGCATGCCGATTCCCACGGCAACTGTCTGATCCATGATGATATCGTAGAGTTCTTCCCGCTTTTTCGCAGAAAGTTTTTTCGAATCATTGATATAAAGGATCTGACAGTCTTTCGGAAGAATCACTGCGCCCGCCACCACAGGACCCGCCAGCGGCCCACGGCCGACCTCATCTATGCCGCAGATAAACTCATACTCGGCATACTTGCGCTCAAATATTTTCAGATTTTCTATGCGGGCAATCTCCGCCTCAAGCTTCGCTATCCGCTTCCGCGCCTGCAATACCAGGGACTGGACGCCTGTGCGTGGGTCTGTCTCATATGCAGCGACAAAAGCCGGCAGTGTATCGTCCGCTGTCATTTGTAACTCTGTACGTATTTCCCCTATTTTTTTCTCCGCCATCTCATATCTCCATTCCGCCAATTATCCGCCGAAATTCCCGCAGTAGGAAAAGGCATTCTCAATCAACCTGATTTCCTCCCCGGAAACCGCCGCCACATCGAAACGGCAGGGCGTATCCATCGGGTATCGACGGGCATACAGATAATAGGAAGCGGCATTGGATATCCTCTGCTGTTTTCGGAAATCCACAGCCTCCTGCGGCGAACCATGGCTGTCACTGCTCCGATATTTCACTTCCACAAAGGAGATACAGCCATCCCTTTTCGCGATAATATCAATCTCTCCGAACCGGCAGCGGAAATTTCGCGCCAGAATCCGATAACCGTGGCGTTTTAACCAATCTGCCACCCTGGCCTCATGAAGAGAACCTACTCTGCGTTTGTTCTGCATCAGAGCATTGCCTGATATTTGTTTCGATCTGCCTCGGGTATTTTGAGCGCATTCATCGCCTCCTCAGCGGTAAACATCAGAGTATCCATAAGATTGCGGATATTATCAAGCGTAGCATTCTCTCTGCCCTCTTTTCTGCCCTCTTTTCTGCCCTCTTTTATTCCTTCTTTTCTCCCCTCGTCTATGCCCTCGCTGATAAGCATCTGTCCCAGTCTCGTCATTGCCACTCCTTTCCTGACATCTTCCATATCAATATTCTCTAAAAACTTTTCCGCCATTGTGTAAATCACCGCCTCCAGCTTCTCGATGCATTCTAAGTCCTCTGATAGCATTCTGGATTCCCGTATAATCTCAAAAGAAACCAGAATCCGCTCTTTCTGGGACATCTCACCATCCATGAGCGGGATAAATGCAAGCGGAATCAAATCCTCTTTTGTCAGTGTCTCACCTGCCCGCAGCTTTCTCCACAGCACTGCGATCTCCCGATCCGCATTTTTATCACGCATGATTATCGGCCAAATCCGATATGTATTGAGACCCTCTGTAAATTCTGTCATGGGTTTTTTAATCCTGCCGGAGAACAGCACATACGTTGTTACCGGCGCCTTGTGCTGATAACTCAGATTCGCCTCATAAACACGAAATCGCTTCAAATCGTCCAGACCGCCATTTTTACTCTGAAATTCAAAGTGTTTCCAGCTGCCGTCCTCCATGATCAGGTTAAAATCTTCATAATATTTGTGAACTTCCAACTGTACAGTCTCTGTAGGTGCCGATCGAATCACTTTTCCCCTGATACCAAAATAAGGCAACAATTCATCTGCAAAAAACTGCATCATAACTTTCATCGCTGCGTCTTCATGTTGCGATACACTTTGTTCTGCCTTTTGTGCCCCCTGCGTCATTATTTTCTTTTTCTTCCCCAAAACTGTCCTTTCCGCAAACGCAGAAAAACATTTGTCTATCCCAACTATAGCAGAAAACCTGTAATCAGACAATGAATTTTGCTATTTTTAGATTTTTATGTGTTTTTCTGTTAAATTTCTGTGTAACTTCTCTTCTTCGCTCATGTCATTCTGAAATATTCCGAATACAGATCAAAAACAAGAAATAAGAATCAAGATACCGCCATCAGATCAGACGGCGGCGCTGCTGTAATCAGAAATAACCTGTTTCTCTGCTTCAATCATTGTCTGTGACTCTTATAATACTACACACCAATAATATGTGCAAGAAAAACAGAAAATATTTTCTATCTCTCTTGTCTCACAACCGTGTGTAAGGCAGAAATCAACCTCTTTAAAAACCAGAAGGCACCTCCATTGTAAGCCGCCCCAGCCGCCCCGAACGAAAATCATCCAGTAACAGCACTGCCGCTTTTGAATAATCAATCTCTCCTCCGCTGCGAATACAGTTACGGTTCTTTGCGATCTGAGACAGAACTTCCACCGGTTTTACCTTTGTCCCGGCATCATCTGTTTCCTGAAGCTGGTAACGTTTCTCCAGAGCTCCCGGATAATTCTCTGTCAGGTAAGCAATCAGATCCAGAGAAAGTTCATCGATATTTAAAATACTGTCGTTCATCGAGCCGATCCAGGCCAGACGCATACCGACCGCCTGATCGTCAAATTTCGGCCAGAGAATGCCGGGCGTATCCAGCAATTCCACATTTTTATTCAAGCGGATCCACTGTTTCCCCTTGGTAACGCCGGGGCGGTTTCCGGTTTTCGCGGCGGCTTTCCCGGCGAACGTATTGATAAAAGTAGATTTCCCCACGTTCGGAATCCCCACAACCATAGCGCGGATCGGACGGTTTTTGATGCCGCGCCGCCGGTCTCTCTCAATCTTTTCTTTGCAGGACTCCAGAATCGTATCCTGGATCAGTTTCATACTGTTGCGTTTTCTGGCGTCCAGCTCCACGACAAAAAAACCCTGTTCCTGAAAATAGGCTTTCCAAAGCTTATTTTTCTTCTCATCCGCCAGATCCGCCTTATTCAGCAGAATCAGGCGCGCCTTGTTTTTGCCCAGATCGTCAATGTCCGGGTTCCTGCTGCTTAAGGGAATCCGGGCATCCACCAATTCGATCACCAGGTCAATCAACTTTATATCTTCCTGCATCTGACGCTTTGCTTTCGTCATATGCCCGGGGTACCACTGATAATTCATGCAAATTTCCCTCTACTTTACCAGACCCATATCCCGGAGTCCGGCATAATAAAACCACGCTTTGCCGACAATATCCTCCTCACTGACATTGCCGATATTGGCGTAACGGCTGTCCTCGCTGTTGTTCCGGTTGTCGCCCAGCACAAAATACTCATCCTCACCGATAGTAATTTCCTCCTCGGCAAGACCGGCGTTCTCGATCGCCTCCGTGTCCTCATCGTCATAGATTTCCCCGTTGACATAGAGAACACCGTCCACAATCTGAACCGTGTCTCCCGGCACCGCCACCACGCGCTTCACATAATACTGGCTCTTTTCATTTCCATTTGGCAAAAAAACAACCACATCGCCGGCTTTCGGATCGGACAGAGTGTAAAGGAAGCGGTTGACATACACTTTTTCACCATCGGACAAAGTGCTCTCCATGGAGCTTCCGGCCACCGTCACCCGCATACCCAGAAAATATACCAGGAAAAGAGCAAGAAAGAGAGTGATCAGAATTTTTCCTATAAAAAATAAAATAAACTTTGCCGCTGACAGAGATACTTTTTTCCGCCGACGGCGGAAGCTCAGCCCTTTCGATTGTATAAAAGCCATCGTTTCCTCCTGATCAGGCACCGCCCAACAGGGCAGTTGTTTCAACAAAATAGTTATACAGAGCCAGACCTGAAAATGCTGTACATTTCTTCGCCATGGCGTTTCCCCATATAGGAAAAAAGGGGTTGTGACAATCCACAACCCCTTGCATGAGCACTCCTATCTTACCAGCTCTTTGACCTTGGCTTTCTTGCCGACACGGCCTCTCAGATAATTCAGCTTCGCTCTTCTGACTTTACCGCGGCGAACCACCTCAATCTTCTCTACAACAGGGGAATGAAGCGGCCAGGTCTTCTCCACTCCGATACCGTTGGAAAGCTTGCGGACTGTGAATGTCTCACGGTTGCTGCCGCCCTGTCTCTTTAATACGGTACCCTCAAATACCTGGATTCTCTCGCGATTGCCCTCTTTGATCTTCGCATGTACGCGAACGGTATCTCCTACATGGAACTCGGCAATGTCGTCGCGCATCTGCTCTGCCTCGATGCTTCTGATAATTTCACTAGCGTTCATTTTGTGACCTCCTATCATCTGGATGTTCTTAATACAACAATCGTGTAACAGAGGACCATCTCTTTTCTTCACAACAAATGTTACTTTAACACAGGCAGTGGGGAATTGCAAGGGGTTTTCTGAAAAAATATGTGACGCGAAAATATGTGACGGCTGAGACAGATGCCGTTGATATAGTGTCAGGCGACCGGGGCAACGCTTCGACGAAACTAACCTCTAACTTCGACTAAGACTCTCAGGATAGCCTTCGAGCCTAAGTCTCCGTAAGAGGTGGATTTTGTCTCAGCTAAAAGCGCCCCTTAAAAGTCACCTGACACTATATCAACGGCATCTGTCTCAGCCTGTGCCAAAATTATCAGGTAACTTTTTTGCTGTACCCGGATTTTACGCTGTCTTTGCGAATCTTCTACCGACCCGTTTTTTTAAGAATCAACTTCACATCCTCCAGTGACAAATCCGCCTCTTCCAGCAGTTCCGGGCGCTGCCGCAGTGTCCGCAATACGGACTGTTCCCGTCGCCAGGTCTCGATTTTCTGATGGTCGCCCGACAGCAGAACCGGCGGCACTTCTTTCCCCATCCACTCAGCCGGGCGGCTGTACTGCGGATACTCCAGAAGTCCTCCCTCCAGAGATTCGGTGCTTCCCGACTCCTCGTTGGTGAGCACGCCGGGCACCATCCGGGCGATCGCGTCCGCCATGACCATGGCCGGAAGTTCCCCACCAGTCAGCACGTAATCCCCGATAGAGACCTGATCTGTCACGATTTCCTCCAGAACCCGCTCGTCGACTCCCTCATAATGACCGCAGAGAAAAATCAGGTCATTCTCCGCCGCCAGAGCTTTCGCCATCGGCTGGGTAAAAAGACTTCCCTGCGGAGTCAGATATATACACCTCGGCCGGCATCCGATGGAATCTACAACAGATCTCCAGGCATCATAGACGGGCTGTGCCTGCATCACCATGCCCGCGCCGCCGCCATAAGGATAATCGTCCACTTTCTTATGCCTGTCCTGCGTAAAATCCCGAATATTCACCAGATTCAGTTCCAGGATTTCTTTCTGAATTGCATTCCCGATAATACTGGTCTCCAGACCCTGGCGTACCATGTCCGGAAATAACGTCAATATATGAAATCGCATTGTATCTCCTCACAGATCCCGCAAGCCCGGCATCAGATACACCGTGATCACACCCTGCTCCATGTCCACCAGCTTTACGCAGTCATGAATCGCCGGGAGTAAAAGTTCCTCACCGTTCTTCTTCTCCACCACGTATACATCATTCGCTCCGGTCTGCATCACATCCTGCAGCGTGCCGAGCTCCTCGCCGTCCGTGGTCACGACCCGCATACCGATCATATCCGCGATGAAATACTCATCCTTCTGAAGCTTTACCGCGTTTTCCCTTGTCACATACAGGCTCTTGCCGCGAAAACGCTCCACCTCATTGATATTGGAAAATTCCCGGAATTTTAGAATCACCATCTGCTTAAAAAACTTTACCTGTGTGATTTCCAGTTCAAGCTCTTCTTTTCCGGTATCCAGAATCACATGTTTTAACTTTTTAAACCGCTTCACATCGTCGGTTGTCGGAAATACTTTCACCTCACCAGCCACGCCGTGGGTGGAGGAAATCACTCCTACCTGAAATCTGTCCTGCATGCATTCTCCTACTACAATGTATTTATGGGTTAGATACCTTACAGCCAGTAAGGATCT
>JAJQCB010000070.1 GCA_021203005.1 Clostridiales bacterium
TGCGGAAGCTGGGGTGAACAGACTTTTACAGAATGTTCATAATTCGTTCATGCCTTTGCATATTGTTTCCTTAGAAAGAAAGTGGTAAAATACCTTTTAAAAGTGTTTTCAAGGAGACCACATGATATGGGTATGATAGAGAAGATATTCGGCACGCACAGCGCGCGCGAATTAAAACGGATTGATCCGATTGTAGATAAGATTGAAGCGCTGCATCCTCAGATGGTGGAGTTGTCAGATGAGGAGCTGAAGGCGAAGACCCCGGCTTTTAAGGAGCGGCTGGCGAACGGGGAGACCCTGGACGATATTCTTCCGGAGGCTTTTGCGACGGTGCGTGAGGCGGCGCGGCGTGTCCTCGGTATGGAGCATTACCGGGTGCAGCTGATCGGCGGCATTGTCCTTCACCAGGGACGTATTTCCGAGATGAAGACCGGTGAAGGTAAGACGCTGGTGTCTACCTGTCCGGCTTACTTAAACGCCCTGGAGGGCAAAGGTGTTCATATCGTCACGGTTAATGATTACCTGGCAAAGCGTGATGCAGAGTGGATGGGAAAGGTTCACGAGTTCCTCGGCCTGACCGTCGGCGTGGTCTTAAACGGGATGGAGAATGATGAGCGCAGAGAGCAGTACGCCTGCGACATCACCTATGTGACGAATAACGAGCTGGGTTTTGATTATCTGAGAGATAACATGGTGATTTACAAGGAGCAGCTGGTGCAGCGGGAGCTCCACTACGCCATCATCGATGAGGTGGACTCGGTTCTGATTGATGAGGCTCGCACGCCGCTGATCATCTCCGGTCAGAGCGGAAAGTCGACCAAACTCTACGAGGCCTGTGACATTCTGGCACGGCAGCTGCACCGCGGCGAGGCCAGCCAGGAGTTTTCCAAGATGGACGCCATCATGGGCATTGAGATCGAGGAGACCGGCGATTTCATCGTTAATGAGAAGGATAAAGTGATCAACCTGACCCAGGAGGGCGTGGAGAAGGTAGAGCGCTTCTTTAAGATTGACAACCTTGCGGATCCGGAGAACCTGGAGATCCAGCACAACATCATTCTGGCGCTGCGCGCCCACAACCTGATGTTCCGCGATCAGGACTACGTGGTGGCGGAGGATCAGATTCTCATCGTCGACGAGTTTACCGGACGTATCATGCCGGGACGCCGCTATTCCGACGGACTGCATCAGGCGATCGAGGCGAAAGAGCATGTGAAGGTGAAGCGGGAGAGCAAGACGCTGGCGACCATCACGTTCCAGAATTTCTTTAATAAATTTACTAAGAAGGCCGGTATGACCGGTACGGCGCTGACCGAGGAAAAAGAGTTCCGCGATATCTACGGGATGGACGTTATCGAGATTCCTACGAACCGCCCGGTGATCCGGCAGGATCTGCAGGACGCCGTCTACAAGACAAAGGATGAGAAGTTCAAGGCTGTCGTGAGGGAGATTGTGGAGACCCATGCCAAGGGGCAACCGGTTCTGGTGGGCACCATTACGATTGAGACTTCCGAGCTGCTCAGCCGGATGCTGAAAAAAGAGGGCATCCAGCACAACGTATTGAATGCGAAATTTCACGAGCAGGAGGCGGAGATCGTCGCCCAGGCCGGCGTTCACGGCGCAGTGACCATCGCTACCAACATGGCCGGCCGTGGTACGGATATCAAGCTGGACGAGGAGGCGAGAGCCGCCGGCGGATTAAAGATCGTCGGCACCGAGCGCCATGAGTCCCGCCGTATTGACAATCAGCTCCGCGGACGTTCCGGACGGCAGGGCGACCCGGGTGAGTCCCGTTTTTACATTTCCCTGGAGGATGATTTGATGCGGCTCTTCGGTTCGGAGAAGCTGATCACCATGTTCAACGCGCTGGGTGTTCCGGAAGGCGAGCAGATTGAGCACAAGATGCTGTCCGGCGCCATCGAGAAGGCACAGGAGAAGATTGAAGGCAACAACTTCGGCGTCCGTAAGAATCTGCTGGAGTACGATCAGGTCATGAATGACCAGAGAGAAATTATCTATGGCGAGCGCCGCCGTGTCCTGGACGGAGAAAACATGCGCAGCGTGATTTACAAGATGATCACAGACCGGGTGGAGAATACCGTGGATACCTGTCTGTCGGACGATGATGAGGGCGGAAAGTCCTGGGATGTGCTGGAGATGAACGAGCTTCTCATCCCGGTCATTCCCATTGAGCCTCTGAGCGAAGACGACGTTAAGGGCATGAATAAAAATGAACTGAAGCATATGCTGAAGGAGAAAGCGGTCAAACTCTACGAGACCAAAGAGGCGGAATTCCCGGAGGAGGATATGATCCGTGAGCTGGAGCGCGTCATCCTCTTAAAGAGCATCGACCGCAAGTGGATGGATCACATTGACGACATGGAGATCCTCCGTGAGGGCATCGGTCTCCAGGCATACGGGCAGAGAGATCCGCTGGTGGAGTACAAGATGGCCGGATACGATATGTTTGACAGTATGATCGCCAACATGCAGGAGGAGACCATCCGTCAGCTCTTCCATGTCCGTGTGGAGCAGAAGGTAGAGCGCGAGGAGGTGGCGAAAGTCACCGGTACCAACAAGGATGATTCCCTGCAGAAGGCACCGAAAAAGCGTGCACAGAAAAAAGTGTATCCCAACGATCCGTGCCCGTGCGGCAGCGGGAAGAAGTATAAGAACTGCTGCGGGCGGTTGAAATAAAAAGATTTTGGGGCTGCCCCTTTGTACCGGACAGAATGCGCAGAGGCAGAAATTGAATATGCTGCAGTAATGAATGAGCAGAGGGAATCCCGAAAAAAGGTTCCCTCTGTTTGCTGTTTCCATAGATCAGAGAATTCAGATTGCTTTCTTATCATTAGAATGGTAAAATGTCAGTAATTACAAGATATGGCACGGGAAAAATTGTTGAGCTGAAGGATTTGGGTGTAAACTATGGGAAAAGTATTCAATGTGACTGCAAATTGTGATCCTCAAAGGCATTACATGGTAGATATCACAGAACGTCTGAGAAAAATCAAAGATATGGTAGACAGAGGGGATTACTTTACTATCAATCGCGCCCGACAGTATGGAAAAACGACGACTCTGATTGCGTTGGCTTCTTTTTTGCATGAAGATTATTATGTAATCAGCCTTGATTTTCAGATGTTAAGTGAATCGGATTTCCGCACGGAAGAGACTTTTGCCGGCGCATTTGCCCGCGAGATACTTTTTTCTGAAGAAGAATCGAATTTCATACCGGAAAACATTGCGAATCAGTTGCGGAACTATGCTGATGGTGTCGTAGAACAGGCTGGTCTGGCAAAGCTTTTTGCGGTCATTTCAAGTTGGTGTGGAATTTCGGAAAAGCCGGTAGTCCTTTTGATTGATGAGGTGGATCAGGCGTCGAATTATCAGGTGTTTTTAGATTTTCTTGGATTATTGAGAGGTTATTATATACGCCGTGCAAAAAGGCCAGCGTTTCAATCGGTGATTTTAGCCGGCGTATATGATATCAAAAATCTAAGGAGCAAATTTGTAAAAGAAAGAGAGCATAGCACGAATAACCCATGGAACATTGCGGCAGATTTTTTGGTGGACATGAGCTTTTCTGCGAGAGAGATCGCAGGAATGCTTCAGGAGTATGAGGCGGATCATGTAACAGGGATGGATGTAGATGCTATTGCGGAATTGATTTATGATTATACGTCAGGATATCCGTATCTGGTATCAAGAATTTGTAAACTATTGGATGAGCAGATTGTCGGGACAAGAGACTTTTTGAGTCAAACGGCTGTTTGGACAGCAAATGGTGTGGTAACAGCAGTCGGAAAGATTGTGACAGAGGATAATACTTTATTTGAGTCTTTAGAAGACAAAATCAGAGCCTTCCCTGATTTGCGCGAACTTTTACATTCTCTGCTTATGAACGGGAAGGAAATCAGTAATGTTCCGGGTAATATTGCCATCGGTACAGCGAAAATGTTCGGATTTGTTCGAATAGAAAATAATAAAGTTGTTGTGGCGAATCGGATTTTTGAAATGCGGTTATATAACATGTTTTTGACATCATCTGAGATGCAGGAAAGCAGAATGTACAGTGCCGGAGATCGTGATAAATATCAGTTTATCAAAGACAATGGTCTGGATATGAAACTGATTCTGGAGCGTTTTGTAGTTGCTTTTGATGACCTTTATGGTGATCAGCCGCAGAAATTTGTGGAAGAAGATGGCAGAAGGTATTTTTTGCTTTATCTGCGTCCGATTATAAACGGTACCGGAAATTACTATATTGAATCCCGCACCCGGAACCAGGAACGCACGGATGTGATTATTGACTATCGAGGCAATCAGTATGTTTGTGAACTTAAGATCTGGCGTGGGAATTCTTATAATGAGCGCGGTGAAAATCAATTGATGGCATATCTCGATTATTATCATCTGAAAAAGGGATATATGCTTAGTTTCAATTTTAATAAAAAGAAAGAAATTGGTGTTAAGGAGATTGTTCTTGACGATAAGGTGTTGATTGAGGCAGTGGTATGAGCTATAAGAAAGCAGGCGATGAGCCTGCTTTTTGTCGCAAATACACCCCGGAAATGTCATTCATTTCTCTGTAAATTGTAATGATTTTTTGTTAAACTATTACATTAATGTATGTGTATTGAGGAGGAAATTTCAATGAAAATCACCGATATCAACATTCGGGATCCCTATGTCCTTCTGTATGAGGGAAAGTATTATCTTTACGGCACCCGTTCCGCGACCTGCTGGGGACCGGCGGACGGTTTTGACTGTTACGTGGGAGAAGATCTGGAGAACTGGGAGGGCCCGATTGAGGTGTTTCACCGCCCGCAGGATTTCTTCGCTACGGAGAATTTCTGGGCGCCGGAGTGCTATTTTTATCAGGGAGCATTTTATTTTATCACAACCTTTGGAGCTCCCGGTATGAAAAAAGGCCTTTATGGTTTAAAATCCGAAAAACCGGAGGGACCCTATGAACTTTACGGAGAGCGCCTGACGCCGGAAGACTGGACGTGCATTGACGGGACTCTGTATATTGAGGGGGATACGCCGTATTTGATTTTCTCCCATTCTTTTGAGGACGATGGGCAGGCGGATATTTCCGTGACAAAGCTTGCATCGGATCTGTCCCATGCAGAGGGAGAGCCGTGGGTTGCTTTCCCTGCAAAGGCGGCGCCCTGGGCGAAGCCGTTCCCCTGGGCGAAGCAGGAGTTTGGCATCGAGGGAGACTGCTTTTTCACAGACGGCCCTTCCCTGCGGAAGATGGAGAGCGGCAATCTCTATATGCTCTGGTCCAGCTGGGGTACAGCCGGATATGCGGTCGGCGTCGCCCGGTCGGAGAGCGGTTCTGTGACGGGCCCCTGGAAGCAGGCGGAACAGCCGGTCTGGCCGGAGAACGGCGGACACGGCATGATGTTTGAGGATAAGAACGGGGAGCTGGTGTTTGTTCTTCATTATCCGAATGACAAATATGCGGAGCGCCCGATCTTCCGGAAAATGACGGAAAAAGATCAGACGCTGGTACTGGAAGACGAATAACAACTGTGCCGGATGAGTCCGGCAGCGACAGAGAAAGAGTATTGTATTATGAAAAGAAAAATCAGTCCGATGACGATCATTACCCTTTGCGGGGTATGTGTGATTTTTGCTATTTTATTATCAGGCAAAGTGGATGCGGTTTATATCCTTCCGGTTCTGGGAGTTGTATGTGTTGCGTTGGGGGCCGCGGTTCTGGTGCAGGGGAGCCGAAGCGAGAAGGGACTTCGTACCAGCGATAAGCAAAAGGCAATATTGTATGTGATTCTGGGAGCATTCCTGATCATTCTGGGAGCGATTCAGATTCTGGACATTACATTTTCCGAGAACACATGGAACGGCATGATGGGAGTTGTGCTGGTGCTGATCATCACCTATTTTGTGATTCGGTTTACCAGAAGATGAGGCAGTGTACACAGGAGAACGTGTCGTTTTTGTCAATCCGTGATGTCAGCAGATGCACTGTAAGAACAGATGGTATGATGTTATACTGCATGAGACGGAAATCATTATTTATCATGCGGAGGAGGTAAAGGGTAATAATGTACATGGAAAAATGGAACAGCGGATGGAAATTCTGGCCGGATAAGGGGGCGTTTGCTCTGGTGTGGAATATTCCGGACATTGCGCGGGATATTGACCTGCCCCACGACGCGATGCTCGAAGTGCCTGCACGGGCGGACAGTCCCAACGGAGGCAATACCGGTTATCGGGATGGGGATGTTTATACTTATGTGAAGATGCTTTATGCGCCGGAGGAGTACCGTGAGAAGACGGTGATGCTGAAATTTGAGGGCGTATACATGAACGCGATGGTTTATGTCAATGGGCAGCTGGCGGCGAAGTGTCCTTACGGATACACCGGTTTTTACGTTAAATTGAACGATCATCTGCGCTATGGGCAGGAGAACGAGATCCGTGTTCTGGTGAAAAACAGCGGGATGGCAAACAGCCGGTGGTACAGCGGCAGCGGAATTTACCGCGATGTGTATCTTCTGGTCTCCGATACCGTTTATCTGGAGCCGGAGGGCGTGCAGGTTACGACCGAATCCCTCGATAATAAATTGGCGATTCTGATGGTGCGGTCGCAGGTAAAAAACCGCAGGTGTACAACGGTGCCGCTCCGTCTGGAGACTGAGATTCTGGATCCGGAAGGGGAGACGGCAGCGAAGGATACTGTTTATCTGACGCTCTATGAGGGCGGAAATCAGCGGACGATGCAGCGGATTGCGGTGTCGCAGCCAAAAGACTGGTCAGAGGATGCGCCGAATCTGTACCGCGCGGTGAGCAGACTCTATGAGGGAGAAAAGCTGCTGGATGAGAGTGAGACCGCGTTTGGTATCCGAACGCTGGAGCTGGACGCGAAACGCGGACTCCGCGTGAACGGCAAATCCGTCAAGCTGCGCGGCGCCTGCATCCACCACGACAGCGGTCTGCTGGGCGCAGCCACTTATGCAGCGGCGGAGTACCGCAGAGTACAGCGGCTGAAGGAAGCTGGTTTTAATGCGATCCGTATGTCGCATCACCCGGCGGCTCCCGCGCTTCTGCGTGCCTGTGACGCGCTGGGCGTGTATGTCATGGATGAGACCTTTGATATGTGGACACGGTGCAAATCCGATAACGACTATGCGCTGTTCTTTGATCAGTGGTGGGAGGCGGATGTGGAGGCGATGGTCCGCAAGGATTTCAATCATCCTTCCGTCATTCTCTACTCGGTAGGAAATGAGATCCCGGAGATTGGGAGCGATCTGGGCGCATCTATCTGTAATCAGATTTGCGAGAAAATCCGTTCCCTTGATACCGGCAGGCTTACACTGGCTTCCATCAACGGCGTTTTTGCGGCCGGGGACAGCATCGGACAGATCATGGGAGATCTGCAGGCAGAGCTGGCGGATGCTGGTGAAGTGGATGACGATGCGAACGTCAATGACTTTATGACGATCATGGATACGCATATGGATCAGATCGTCTGCCACAGGGCAGTTTCGGAACGGTTGGAAAAAGCCTGCGCGGGGACAGACATCGCCGGTTACAATTACATGACCGCCCGGTATGAGCCGGATGGTGAAGCCTATCCGAATCGCGTGATTGTGGGAAGCGAGACGTATCCGCCGGAGATCGCGCGCAACTGGGGGCTTGTCCGGAGGCTGTCCCATGTAATCGGAGATTTTACCTGGACCGGCTGGGATTACATCGGTGAGGCCGGTGTCGGTATTGTAGCCTATGCGCCGGGTGAGGGCGGATTCGGGGCGCAGTTCCCGTGTCAGCTTGCCTACTGCGGCGATATCGATATCACAGGTTATCGACGCCCGACTTCCTACTTCCGGGAGGCGGTATTCGGACTGCGCAGGGACCCGTATATTACCGTACAGAATCCTTACCGCTATGGTCAGGAGGCGACGAAGACGGTCTGGGTGATCAGTGATAACCATTCTTCCTGGACATTCCCCGGCTGTGAGGGGAAACCGGCGGTAGTGGAAGTCTATGCGCCGGGCGATGAGGTGGAATTGTTCGTAAATGGCGTGTCTCTGGGCAGAAAGCCCGCCGGGGAAGCAGCAGGTTTCCGCACTTTGTTTGAGACTGTTTACGAGCCGGGGGTGTTGCGTGCGGTGGCCTATGAGAACGGAGCGGAAATCGGCAGCATGGATCTGAAAACCGCGGGTGAACCGGCAGAGTTGAAGCTGTCCGCAGAGGAAGTGACCGCGGACGACGAGACATTGATTTATGTGGATATCGCGGCGGAGGATGCCGACGGCATCGTCTGCGACGCGGCAGAGCAGGTGCTTCACGCCGACGCGGACGGCGATGCTGTGATTCTCGGTTTCGGCAGCGGAAATCCGAAGCCGATGTACAATTTTATCACGGATAAGACGGAGACGTTTTACGGAAGGGCATTGCTGATACTGAAGCGGACCGGCAGCGGCGCGGTGACCGTGACGGTGACGGGAGACGATGGGCGGAAAGCAGAGCTGAGTATCTGAAGCGGTATCTGTAGTTCTCTGCACAGATTGAAACAACGTGGGATGAATATCGCAGTGAGTATGAGGTGAGGGAGAAGCTCTCTTTACCACATATAAGCCTGCAAATAAAAAGTCAAGAGGAAAATGGGAATTTTTCAAATAAATT